>JAHEGP010000276.1 GCA_024645065.1 Cellvibrionales bacterium
GGCTATCACCGCTTATAATCACGGAGTAAGCGGGATGCGCAGAGCGGTGCGGACACTGGGTACCGATGACATCGCCGAAATCGTCCACAACTACAATGGCCGTGCTTTTGGCTTTGCCTCACGCAATTTTTATGTTGCTTTCCTCGCGGCTCTGGAAGTCGAACAGAATGCGGAGAGCTACTTCGGTGCGGTTGAAAAGGCGACGCCAAAGGATGAGGTGGTGGTGACCTTGCCCCATTACGTACCGGTCTCGGTACTGGAAAAAACCTACGGGGTACCGCGGGATGAGCTGAAAAAGGCCAACCCGGCTTTGATGGCGCCGATCTGGAAGGGCAGCAAATACGTTCCGAAGGGATTTGAGCTGCGCCTGCCGCTTGCAGATTCTGGAAAGAGCCCGGAGCAATTGCTGGCGGCGATACCCAGGTCTGCCCGCTACCAGAGCCAGCGTCCCGATCAGTTCCACAAGGTGAAGCGCGGTGAAGCGTTGTCATTGATAGCGCAGCGCTATAATACGACTGTGACCGAGCTGGTTGCCTGGAATAATCTCAAGAGTCGCAACCGAATTCGCATCGGTCAGGTGCTGCGGCTGCCCCAGGATGTCAACCGGGTAGCGGTGCAATAGGGGAGTAACAGTCTCGCTAGCCTTTTCCCCACAGTTGCTCCAGCCGCAGGTCACGACCGCAACCGCGTCGGTAATACTGATAGCGCAGGGGATTCTTTTTGTAATAATCCTGATGATAATCTTCAGCCGGGTAAAAAGTGGCGACCTCTAGAACGGGCGTAACAATTGTCTGTCCCTCGCCGAGTGTGGCCTGGGCCTTTGCTTTCGATTCCTTCGCGGCGCGCGTTTGCGCACCCGGTGTGGCAAATATCGCGCTGAGATAGCTCGATCCCTTGTCGCAAAATTGCCCGCGGTCATCAAAAGGGTCGATGTTACGCCAGAAAACGGTGAGTAGCTCGGGGTAGCTGACTTGCTTTGGGTCATAGCTGACCAGCACCGCCTCGTAGTGACCGGTATTACCCTGGGTCACCTTTTTGTAGTCCGGGTTTTCCAGGTGGCCTCCGGTGTAACCTGACACCACAGTCAACACCCCGGCCTGCTTCTCGAAATCTGCCTCCATACACCAGAAGCAGCCACCGGCAAAGATAGCTTGCTCGGGTTCGGCGCGAACGCCGCCGGCCATCAAGGAAGCAAACAACAAGGACGAAACGATAATTGTCTTCATAATGGTTATGACCCGTATAGCTTATTAAAGTTGCAGCTTGGGTGAGGCTGGTGCGGAGGCAGTCACCCATGCCAGCCCCTTTCCTGTTCACTGCTTTCATACTACGCAGTTACAACGGCTCTGGTATCATGGAGAATGCCAGGGCTCCGATGCAGTGGTTACGCGATTTTCGCGGCCGCGATGGCTTGATTGGCGTGGGGGGTAGGAATCTGGTAAGCGAAGCCCAGGGCGGCTGCTCTCATCCTTGGCTTAAATACCGCAAGAATTGCGTAACAGGGTTGCGACAGGAGAACGGTAATGGCGGATATCCTCCCGTTCAAACGACCCACGCCCGCCGAGCGGCACAAGGGCAAAAGCCTCTGTCGGCATGGGCATCACAAGTGGGTTGTGTGTAAAGAAAAGCAATTTGATGTGCGCCAGGGTCGCTTGGTCTCCGTGTACCGCTGTCCTCGATGTGGGGCAGAAAAAGTGATAGCCAAATAAACCTTCGTCAGAATTTAGAAGCCATAGTTATGAACATTGTCAGCCACGCTGTCGTTCGGCCTGCCAGCAGCCTGAACCTGTTGTCCCATCGCGAGATAGCGGGGGTGATGACATCCAATGAAAAAGTGTGCCAGCTATTTCGCGAGTGTTCCCTCGCGGTTCTGAATACTGGCAATAACAGCGATAACGCTGCCCAGATGTTGGCGGATTATGCCGATTTCAGCATTGCAGTCGTGCCGGAGTCCCGCGGTGTCAAGCTCGAGGTAAAAAATGCCCCTGCGACGGCTTTCGTTGATGGAGTGATGATCCGCGGTATTCAGGAGCATTTGTTTGCCGTGCTTCGAGATATCGTTTATACCGACCACAAGCTCAACCGCGGTAGCAAGTTTGATCTTGCCAGTTCCAGGGGTATTACCGATGCCGTTTTTCGTATCCTGCGCAACGCCGGGGTGGTGCGACCCAACCTGCCGCCCAATCTCGTTGTATGCTGGGGCGGCCATTCCATCGATCGACTGGAATACGATTACTCGAAATTGGTGGGGTATCACCTCGGCCTGCGCGGCATGGATATTGCCACCGGCTGCGGAATTGGTGCCATGAAAGGCCCGATGAAGGGGGCCATGGTGGGCCACGCCAAGCAGCAACTGAGCCAGCGGCGGTACGTTGGTATTTCAGAACCCGGGATAATCGCCTCGGAATCACCCAATCCCACAGTAAACGAGTTGGTGATCCTGCCGGATATAGAGAAGCGTCTTGAAGCATTTGTCAGGCTGGCGCATTGCATAATTGTGTTCCCCGGCGGTGCCGGAACAGCCGAAGAAGTGCTCTACTTGCTGGGCTTGATGATGCAGCGGCAAAACAGCGACATCCCGCTGCCCCTCATATTTGCTGCTCCTGAAGGGCGGGGGGACTATTTTGCCAGCCTCGACCGGTTTATCGGGGCAACCCTGGGTGAAGAAGCGACGAGATACTATCAGCTCGTAGTCGGCCAGCCCGATGTAGTAGCCCAGCGGGCACGCCACGGTATCGAAGCGGTGCTTCGCCATCGCCACGAGACCGCCGAATCCTATGCCTATAACTGGACCCTGGAAGTGCCCCTTGAATTTCAACAGCCATTTCTGCCTGGTCACGAACAGATGGCCGCCCTGAACCTCGATCGAGCGCTGCCTGCCGATGAATTGGCGGCACAAATGAGGTGTGCGTTTTCCGGTATTGTCGCAGGCAATGTCAAGGCTTTCGGGATTGAGCAAGTGCGACGCCACGGCCCCTACAAGTTGCAGGGTGACCCCCAATTAATGCGGGAACTGGACACCCTGTTGCAGGAGTTTGTCAGCCAGGGACGCATGACCTTGCAGGGCGCAAGCTACCGGCCCTGCTACCAGATAGTGGCCTGAACTTGGTTACTTTAGCCTGGCGACCCCGCAGGGTGTCGGTCAGAAGCTTCACAGGAGAGCCATGATGAGCAACTCACTTCAGGACCAGCTACTTAGCAAGGGCCTGGTCGACCAGAAGACGCTGAAAAAACATCAGCGTGACAAACGCAAGCAGGCAAAACAGCAGGGCAAGGGGCCAGCCCCGGTGGATGAGATCACGCTTGCCGCCCGACAAGCCAGGGCGGAACAGGCCGAGCGGGACCGCCAGCGCAATTTCGAGTTGCATGAAAAGGCGCAGCAAAAGGCGATTGCCGGGCAGATTTTGCAGTTGATTGCCAGTCATCGCATAGCGCGCAGCGGTGATGTCGCCTACCAGTTTGTCGACGGCGGAAAAATCAAGAAAATGCTGGTTAGCGAACGGCTACAGCGTCAGTTGGCGAGGGGGCAAATCGCCATCGTAAAGGACCGGGATAGTTACCAGCTGATTCCAGCGCCGATAGCGGCAAAGATCGCCGAGCGTGATGCCCAGGCGATCGTGGTACTGCACACGGGTGAAACGCAAGAGTTGGAAGAGGATGACCCCTACGCGGATTATCCAATACCCGATGATCTGATGTGGTAGTCGAAGGGTGTTGGAAGAGGGAGGTCTGCCTGCCTGCTACAGTAGACCGCGACGTGGGTCCCAATGACCGGACTGACCCGTCCGGAAATACGTCGACTTAGTTTACAAGTTTTTCACCAATAACTATATTGAAGTGGCTAAAGTATTGATCGTAAAAGAAAAACAAAGTGCGGCACAAAACCTGCATGTTGTGTTCTGATAGAGCTTAACCTACTATGGCGCCTCCGGAAGAACGGTTGCATGTG
>JAHEGP010000277.1 GCA_024645065.1 Cellvibrionales bacterium
TGGTGAATCGCAGGGAATTCCACATGGGTGCGCTGCGGGGCGCGGCTGTCAGGCTGCAACAGGGTTAGCAGGTGGCGAATGCCAAATTCCTGCGCCGCCCGCAATACCACTTCGGTGTCATCGATAAACAGTGTGCGCCGGGGGTCGAAGCCCAGCTTGCGATGTAACCTGCGCCAGAATGCCAGGTCCTCTTTGGGAGCATTGAAGTCGTGGGATATAATGATCTCGTCGAGCCATGGGCGCAGGTCAATATGTTCCATTTTGATCGCAACGCTGTCGCGGTGGGCGTTGGTGACCAGCAGGCAATCGCGATGGCTCTGCTTCAGGGCCTGCAGAAAACGCGCGACGTGGGGGCGGAGGGCAATCAGGTGGGTGACTTCGCGCTTGAGGGTGGCAATATCCAGCTCCAGTTGCTCCGACCAGTAATCCAGACAGTACCAATTCAGGCTGCCGCGTTCGCTGGCAAAACGCTCGCCAAGCTGTTTTCTCGCCAATGATTCAGGCTGTTGGCGGTGTTCTGCGTAGCGGCGCGGCAAATGATCGAGCCAGAAAAAGTTGTCGAAATGCAGATCCAGCAGGGTGCCGTCCATGTCCAGCAAAACCGTGTCTATGTCGTCCCAATTGATCATCGTGGTGGCATTTTGGCCTAAGCTTGGAGGCATACTTCGAATGCGAACAATTGCGGGTGAGCTTGGATGATAATGTGTTCACGGGCTTCAGTACATCGCCAAATCACGGCAGTTGGCGCAGTGGGTTCAGGCCTGAATTTGGTGCCGGAATGCATTCGCTGACCCTTCCTTTATACCAGCTCTGTCAAGTTGCGGGCGAACAACTGCGAGCGCTATACGCAGAAAATCTGCGGCGCCCGCTGAGGGTCGATTTCAAGCAAGATCGCTCCCCGGTAACCGAGGCTGACCTGCGCAGCAACCGGATACTGCGGCAGGGGCTGGAGCGGATCAGCCCGGGCCTGCAGATATTGTCCGAGGAGACCAATATCCCGGATTTTGACCATCGTAGCCAATGGAGCCGGTATTGGCTGGTTGACCCGCTTGACGGTACCCGCGAATTTCTTGATGGCTCCGGCCAATTTTGCATCAGTATCGCACTGGTGGACTCTTGCCAGCCGGTACTGGGTGTTATTTACCTGCCCCTCACCGGCGAGATGTACATTGGCGGGGTCGATCATCCGCCGCTGCTCTATACCCGGCGCGAGCAGCGTTTGCTGGTGCCGAGGGCCGCCGGGGCCAATGCGCCAGTCAAGGTGCTGACCAGTAGTCGTGGGGCAGAGGATCCGCGAGTAGGGCAATTTAAAACGGAATTGGGGCGCCATTTCCCCTGGATGTTGGAGGAGTTGCGCGGCAGCGCCTGGAAATTCTGTCGCATCGTCGAGGGCGCTGGCCATATTTATCCGCGATTTGGTGCGACCTCGGAGTGGGACACCGCTGCCGGGCAGGCGCTATTGGAGGCAGTAGGAGGCACCATTATCGATATGACCGGCCGGCGCCTTGCTTACAACCTGCGCCCGCAACTCCAGAATCCCCCCTTTATCGCCCTGGGCCCCGCCAGTTTCGATTGGTGGTCAGTCCTCCAGGAGCAGCGACTTAAAAAGTAATTTCAAATAGCTAATCGGTATAAAAGCGATAACTCCATTGGCTTACCATGGTGTCTCGGGTAAGCGCCAAGGATTGCCATGGCGGAGTGGGATAGTCTGCCGTGCTGTACTCAATAGCTACCCCTGTTGGAGATAATAATAATGAAATACCATAGCTCGCGCTCGGCGGCAGTGCATCGTGGTCATGACCTGCGGCAGATGTTGCTGCAACCGTATCTGGGTGATAATCGCCTCCTGCTTCGCAAATTGGCGGGCGAAATCACTGACCTGGAATATCGGCTGAACGGTCTTGAGCGAACCGCGCTGGCACCGGATTACCAATTGTTGAATACCTGCCGGGAAATGCTCGATGCCCGCGTTGAGCTGCTCAAGACCCTGAGCTGAACCCGCCGCGTTGTTGCCCGCCCGGATCGCATCCTGCGGCGGCTGCCACCAGGCCAGGGCTGTTCACTGAAGCCTGCACCTCGGTCAGGCGCCAGCCCTGCACCTGCCGGAAATTGACTATCATTATCAGCACGAACCCAATGCGCAAGCTGCCGCTGCGGACTCTTTTCGCCCCAGGGCTTGTGCATTACAATCGGAGCCATGATGAGATATCTTCTTTTTCCGGTCTTTTTGCTTTGTACATCGATCGCCCTGGCTTCACCCAAGGCCGATTTCGTGGTGGTGCACAAAGCCGAACGCAAGCTTTACCTGCTGCAAAATGGTATGCCATTCAAGGAGTACCATGTATCCTTGGGCCCCCAGCCTCGAGGGCACAAATACCGGGAGGGTGATGACCGCACTCCCGAAGGTCGATATACCCTTGATTTCAAGAAGGAAAATAGCGACTTCTACAAGGCCATCCATATATCCTATCCAAATCAATACGACCTGGAACTCGCTCGCGTTGCCGGGGTCAATGCTGGTGGGTCGATTATGATTCACGGCTTCCCGGATCGGCCGCTGGAGTTTCCGGCAGCGGTTATCCAGAAAATCAATTGGACCGATGGATGCATCGCGGTAACCAATGAAGAGATGGACGAAATATGGAATGCGGTGGATATTGGCACTCCCATTGAGATATTACCCTGAGTACCCGGCGATCGATGTATTAGTGATGAGCAATGACACATTTTTGAAAAAAGCTTTCGGTCTGTGGCTAATGGTTTTTTTGCTGGCAGGACCGGCCCGCAGCATGGAGCGTCTGCACGTTTTCGCGCTGGCCTCGGATGCGGGTGACGTGGTCGGCGAGTTACAGCAGGTAACGGTCTCCGATCACGAAACCTTGATCGATATCGGCAGGGAATACATGTTTGGCTATGATGCGCTGCGAGCGGCCAATCCGGATATCGACGCCTGGGCGCCGCAGCAGGGAGCGGTGGTGACGCTACCGGCGCAGCACGTCTTGCCGGCGGCGCCGCGCAAGGGCATTGTGGTCAATGTCTCGGAAAAGCGATTGTATTATTACCCGCCGGCTGCGCGCGGCCAAACGCTAACGGTGGAAGTCTACCCGATCAGTGTCGGGCGTGGGGACTGGAGTACGCCCCTGGAAGTGACGAAGGTAACCGGGCGAGTCAAGAATCCAGACTGGTACCCCCCGGCGTCGGTGCGTGAGGAGCACGCCGCTCGAGGCGATATCCTCCCGACCAAAGTGCCCGCAGGGCCCGATAATCCGCTCGGCCAGTATATCCTGCGGCTTGGGATTCCCAGTTACTTCATCCATGGCACCAATCGTGAGAATGGCATAGGGATGCAGGTGACCCACGGGTGTATTCGCATGTATCCCGCGGATATTGAAAGCCTGGCATTGCGAGTGAAAAACGATACCCCGGTTTATATCATCAACCAGCGCTACAAGGCGGGTTGGAAGGAGGGCGTCTTGTACCTGGAGGTACACCCACCGCTGGAGGGTTCGGAGGGGGCCGTCGACCAGACCAGTCGCACAATCACCACCGCCCTTGCCGAGGCGAAGAAGAAAGTGCCTGAAGCGGTTATAGACTGGGATGAGGTTTGGCGTGTGCAAGCTCTGCAAAGGGGCTTGCCCACTCCTGTTGGCCATACCCTTTGAACATTAGCAAAATACACCTGCCGATTGCCCAGCCAGGCGCCGCCAATATCCAGCCAGAATCTTTGCCAGAGCGGGCATAAAAAAGCCCGACAACGCCGTAGCGGTCGGGCTTTTGGCACAACGCTTGACTATTTCGCCATTGAGCGCTGGAAAGCACGATCGATTTTATCGTTGGCTTCTTCGGCAGTCATGTTCGCTGCGTTAGCTGTGGCCAATGCCTGATCTGCAGTAGACTGGGCACGCTCGGCTGCGGTGCGAGCTGCAGCGGCATTCTGGTTCGCT
>JAHEGP010000001.1 GCA_024645065.1 Cellvibrionales bacterium
AGGCATCGCCCGACAACACGGAGGACGCAACCAGCAGTTGTGAGTCCGCTGTGCTCATAATTGCCGCCAGTATCGCAGCCAGCAGGATTCCGGCCAGGAGCGGGTGAAACAGGGTATTGACCATGGCCATGAACACGGTTTCGGCGTCGGCCAGAGGGGGATGGATGATCGCCGCACCTCCCAATCCTACCGCTATTGCACCGAGCAGGCACAGGCCTGTCCACAGCATTGCAATGCGGCGGCCCATGGGTATATCTGCGACATCGCGAATCGCCATAAACCTGGCGAGTATATGGGGTTGGCCGAAATACCCCAGTCCCCAGGCCAGGGACGACAGCATAGCCAGATAGTTGATACCACCGCCGGAATCCACCGGGAACAGGGTCTCGAGACCGGCAACTTTGCCAGCGTCGGGGCCGGGCAAACCACTGAATACCATCAAAGGTACCCATAGCAGAGCCGCCAACATCATCAATCCCTGCAGGACATCGGTCCAAACCACCGCCAGAAAGCCACCGAAAAAGGTGTAGCCGACAATCGCAACGCCGCCGATCGCAAGCGCGACCTGATAATCGAAACCGTACGCGGTTTCGAACAGCTTGGCGCCGGCGACAAAGCCAGACGCGGTATAGATCAGGTAAAACGCCAGGATCATTGCACCGCAGCACAGGCGCAACAGCTGGCCACAGTCCTCTACCTCCCGGTAAAAATACTCGGGTATGGTCAAGGCATCGCCATGGCTGGCACTGGCGCTGCGCAGGCGCGGGGCCACCAGCAGCCAATTGAGGTATGACCCAAGCAACAGCGCAGCTGCCAGCCACAGCACTTCCAGGCCGGCAAGGTAAGCATATCCGGGTAGGCCGAGCAACAGCCAACCGCTCATGTCCGAGGCACCGGCGCTCAACGCTGCCGCGCCGGGGCCAAGGCTTCTGCCGCCGAGAATATAATCAGAGAGGTCGCGGGTCTTGTGCCAGGCAGTCACGCCAATCCCCAGCACCAGCAAAAAATACCCGACAAAAGCGATCGTCATATCTGCACCTGTGCGTTACCGGGGTCAATCGAGAGTTGGCGGGAGGCTTCGTTTTCAATGATTGCCTTGATGCTGGAATAGTATCATAGTGCCTCCCTGCGATTGGCCCCACCAAAACAGCGAGGCAAAAACCTTGTTCACTCGATTTATCAGCACCCTTGTCTTGTTGGCAGGCTTTGGCACCACTCTCCATGCCAGCGACTTCAGTGCAACCTTTGCCAAAGTCAGCGCCACAACCGTCGTGATTCACACCAGGGCCAGTATGGAGCAGCTAAGCCCCGAAGGCACCCAAACCCGCTCGTCAGAGGGGCTGGGCTCGGGTGTTGTGATCTCCGAGGATGGCAAGATTCTCACCGCCGCCCATGTGGTCAGTGTGGCCGACGATATCCTGGTGCAATTCAAGAGTGGCAACAGCTACCCTGCCCACGTTGTCAGCATGGCCGCCTGTGCCGACATTGCCTTGCTGCGTCTCAACGAGCAGCCTCCCACTTTGGAATCAGCTATTTCGGGTGATTCCGGCAGCCTCGAAACCGGAGAAGAAGTCTTTGTTATCGGAGCACCCGAGTTCTGACGCAACTGACAACCGTGGCCGGTCTTTGCAGCCGAGGCCGGGTTTGATTTAGCATACGATCAAAAACCAATGGAATGAAACCTGCCATGCATATATCGACCTGTAGCACCCGCCCCTTCAAGGACCAGCGCCCTGGCACGTCGGGGCTGCGCAAGAAAGTTGCCACTTTCCAGAGGGACAACTATCTCGAAAATTTCGTCCAGGCGATCCTGGATAGCCAGCCGGGCCTGAGCGGCGGCAGCCTGGTGCTCGGCGGTGACGGTCGCTACTTCAACCGAGGCGCCATCCAAATCATTCTGGCTATGGCCGCTGCCAACGGCGTCGCCAGGGTCATCCTTGGCCGGGGGGGCCTGCTATCGACCCCGGCAGCATCCTGCCTGATCCGCAAAAACCAGACCAACGGCGGCATCATACTGTCAGCGAGCCATAACCCGGGCGGCCCGGGCCAGGATTTCGGCATAAAGTTCAATACCCCGAACGGCGGGCCGGCACCGGAGGCGGTGACCGAGGCCATCTATCGCCGCACCAGGGAGATCACCCAGTTCAGAATCCTCGACGCAGAAAGCGTCGACCTCGACAGCATGGGAAGCTGCCAGCTCGGCGAGATGCTGGTAGATATCATCGACCCGGTGAGTGATTACGCCGAGCTGATGTCCGGGATTTTCGACTTTGACGCTATTCGCGAGCTCTTCGCCAGCGGGGAGTTTCGCATGCGATTCGATGCGATGCACGCCATTACCGGCCCCTATGCCAGGCAAATTCTGGAGGAGATGCTCGGCGCCGAAGCCGGCACGGTAATCAATGGCGTGCCCAGGGAAGACTTTGGCGGTGGCCACCCGGACCCGAACCTGGTGCACGCCCACGAAATTGTCGAATTGACCCGAGGGGTCGATGCCATCGATTTCGCCGCCGCATCCGACGGCGATGGCGACCGGAATATGATTCTGGGCCGCAATTTTTTCGTCACACCCAGCGACAGCCTTGCCATCATGGCGGCGACCGCAACGATGATAAAGGCCTACTCTAACGGTTTGACTGGGGTGGCGCGCTCCATGCCGACCAGCCAGGCGGTCGATCGCGTAGCGCGGGTGCTGGGCTTCGATTGCTACGAGACGCCAACCGGGTGGAAGTATTTTGGCAACCTGCTCGACTCGAACCGTATTACCCTGTGCGGTGAGGAGAGCTTCGGTTCGGGCTCCAACCATATTCGCGAGAAAGACGGATTGTGGGCAGTACTTTTCTGGCTCAACCTGCTCGCCATTCGCCGGGTTTCGGTTGCCGATATCGTGCGCCAGCACTGGCGCGATTACGGACGTAACTACTACACGCGCCATGACTACGAGGGGCTGGACGCCAGGGATGCCGCCGGGGTAGTGCAGCATTTGCAGCAGCAGCTGGATCGTCTACCCGGCACCCGATACGGCCATTTCACCGTGGAATTCGCTGACGAGTTCGCCTACACCGACCCGGTGGATGGCACTCATTCGTCGCACCAGGGAATTCGAATCGGCTTTAGCAAGGGCTCGCGCATTGTCTTTCGGCTGTCCGGTACCGGAACCGAGGGCGCGACCCTGCGGGTCTACCTGGAAACCTATGAGGATAATCCCGATAAACAGGACCTGCCCATCGCAGAGGTCATGGCTCCCCTGGTGGCAATAGCGGAGCAGATCGGGGAGATTGCCAAACGCACCGGCCGCGACGGTCCCAGCGTCATCACCTGAACCCCGCGGCCCCGCCTGTTGGCAAACGGCGATCCCGGGCCACTGCGGTAACAAGCTTTTTCCCTGCGATGTTTTGCTTCTCAACGACTGCGTTTAACGGTAACTTGATGATCGATAGCGACGCTGTGCTTGCACCACGCTGGGGGAGAAATCCTGATGTTCAAACTATTCGAAAACATATTTGAGCCTGCCAGGCCCACAGCCGACAGGCTGCCGGAGGACCTGCTCGATGCGGCCATAGACAGGGCGGTTGAGGGAACCGATCCTCGACTGAGGATGATGTCGGCTTACGATAGGAAACTACGGGGGCCTGTGGCGCGGGCGGCTCAATATGTGATCAAGCTGGTGGATAGCTTACCCCCACCGGTACTTCTGAGCGCCACCAGCCTTGGGAACAGCCCGGACCTTGCGACGATTTTTTACTCGTCGGGACGCCTGCAAGGCATCATCCGCAACGACACCGAATTAAAAAGCTTTGCCAAGTCACGCGCCTTCGACCAGCACGCTGTGAACGCACTGCTGCTGGTTGGTACCCGGGAAAAGCGGACGCTGGGAACTGCCCTGGTTGACGGCAGGATGCGAAAGGACGTCGCCCAGACGACCATCGACTTTCATGACCAGCGGTTTATGGCGCCTTCGCCCAGCGAGGCACAGACCCGGGACTTACTCAAGCGCCGGGCATTCGACCAATTGCTGCTGGTCGCCCTGTCGCGCATTACCAACCAGAGTCAGGAGCGCACCGAATTACAGGCGCACCGGGCAGTGCTCCTGAGCAAGCTCAAGCTGTTGACTCGCAGCGGAGGTTTCACGCATCAACACGGTCTGGAAGAGCAGGCAGGGTTGCAGGGCAAGATGGAAGCGATTGAACGGCAACTGGCTGCCCTGGGGCCGGTTGAGGCAGTGATACCAGGCAACCTTGCGATGCTTATTGAAGTGCTCGAGGCTGCTGCTGAGCACTTGTGGATAGAGCCCATCACCCACTGCATCGACCGCTATTATGTTGTTCACGATCGCCCCGGTCATGCGGCCCCCGCTATCGAATTTATCGAACTGCACGGCACCAACACCGAAGCCAGCCTGATAAAACTCGTCACCCTGGTGCAGGATTAGGGAAGAGATCAGGGTTTTCCAGCCGGGTAAAGTAAATGCACGACACGCTGGTTCGATGTTTTCCCAGCGAGGCCAGCAAATCCTGGTAGGCTGAAAAACCCGGGGCAACAAAAGCAGTTGCAATCAGCTTCGATTATTTCGGCACTGTTTTTTATGCGATAGTGATATTACAGCGGAACCCAGGGGCGCCTCGTGCTGAAAGCGCGCTTGTTGGCGGGATTCGAAAACGGCTTGACTCGCGCGTTACCTGACATAGTCAAACAGCGCATTGGGACTGAATTCGCGGGGGTTGATGTCGTCATTCCACTCGTAGGGCAACAGGGAGTTGTTGATGTCTGTGACGAAGAAGCGGCCCGTTTTGATGTTGTAATGGGCAATGACGCCAGTAAATGTTACCGGTACATTATAGAAATTGACGGTGTGAGCTTCGGCATGGAATACCAGCTTGCCATCCGAGTCATATTTTTCACTGAGTACAATTTGCCAGGTATCTTCATCAAGGTAAAAAATTCGCTTAGCGTAAGTCGCCTTAGTGTCAGCTTTTACAGTGGCAATAACTTTCCAGACTCTGTGTAATTCGTAGCGAGTATATTCCTGGTTGAGATGGTGCTTATCGATCAGGTCCTCATAGTCCAGGTCGCTACCCTTTTGCCGGTAAGCGTTGTAGGGGACGAGTAGCTCCTGGCGGCCTGCCAGTTCCCAGTTGTAGAGTTCAGGCGAACCGCGGTACATGTCTGTGTCATCGAAGTTGACTATGCCGTCTGAGCCAGGATTCGGGGTGTCCAGTTGGGCACGAGGAAGACGTACAACACGCTTTAATTTTGGAGCGTAGGCCCAGCGAATGCGTTCATAGCGCGTATAGTCGTAACTTTCGTAAAACAATGAGCCCCCACCACTAAGCCGCCCCGGAGAGAGGAACTTCTGCTTGACGGCTGCCATCGCCCTGCGAAACTCAGGCAACTGGCTGATTTCAGCATCGGATTTCAGGGCGCCGTCGTACTCGGGGGAGGCATAGGGGAAGGCAATATCTTCGAGCAATATGGTGGGACGATAGCTGCCACGGGAGGTGACTGCCACCCATGATGTCTCTCTATTCAAGTGAATGCCGCGCCAGCGCAGCAGGTGGTTCCAAATCGCTTGCAAGCCGTTTTCGGGAATTGGAAAGGGGGAGGTTATGCGGGCATTTCGAATGCCGGACTTTTCACCGGCAGTAATCAGCTCGGCATGCTCGCGGTTGTACTGAAGAGCCTCATAAACAAATTCAGGGTAGGAGGCGCTGCGCCGGCTGGTATAAACAGGAATCTGGAAACTGTCGGGAAACCTTGTCAGCATTGCGCGCTGTCCGTCGCTCAACACAGCAGTATAGGTTGCCATATTTGCGGCGGTTACAGCGTAAAGTTGATTATCCCCGGGATAGGGGTCTGATACCCTGTCGTCTGACAGCGCCTTGCGCTGCAGTCCGCCGGTCCAGGCGGGGATGGTGCCTTCAGCATTGCCGGCTACAATGCCACCCATGGGGTTCAGTTCCTCAGCCCCGGACTGAGACGCCGTCAGAGCAAGGGTAATGATCAAAGGATAGAACCAGCTGCGCAAAGTGTTCATATTGTTAAGCCCAATCCTAGAATTCATACTTGAACACAAGATCGAGGTAGTCCCGATCATTGATCAGGTTATTCACCCCGGCACCCCAGAACGTCGCGTAGGACACATCCACGCTGGCGCTGCCCAGGAAGCTGGTCTTTAAACCCACCCGAATTTCCTTGCGCCCCTCGATAAACTGGCCAAGGGGTGCATAACCATCGACATCGTCCCTGAAAATCAATCGCGGAGCGACGTCAAACGCACCGAATACCCCGCTCCATAGGGCGCCAGCGAACACCCGATAGCCCCAGGCGTTTTCACCGACGTAGGCGAATTCCGACGCATCACACTCTGCAAACTGGGTTCCAGGCACCGCTAACAGGGTCACTTCTTCGCGCGGAGCTCGCTGGTCCGGCCGGGCTGCACAGAAAGCGCTGCTATCCGGCTTCCCCGGGATATCACGAATATGCAGCCAGCTGGCCTCAACGCCTATTGACCAGCTGTCTGCACCGAGTAAGCCCGGCGGCAACAACTGAATGGCGCTGAAGGTTGTTTGCACCGTATCGCGGTAGATGACCAGATCATCTACAAGCGCGTCCCTGAACTCCAGCGGAGCGCAGGGCACTGATACGCCGCCGACATCAACCGTGTCGCCATCGTTGCATTGCGGTGCTGATACGGTGGGATTGCCAATATTCCAGAGAATCTGGGAGGGGTGTACCTGCAGGGGAAAGTCCTGCTGGTAGATGACTTCTCCGGCCAGTGCCGTACCCGTACCAATGCTCGTGGTGCTAAAACTGAGCCCATAAAGATTGACCTTGTCTTCCGGGTAGTACAATTGCAATGCCCCGGTGCGCACTGGCCAGTGCAACGCCAGATTTGCAGCGATGCCGGGGCAGGTGGTGGCGTCACATTTGCCGTTTGCCGCCAGCTCCTGGGCAATCGCACGCGTGCCCTCAGCGGTATAGGGCGTTGGCATGGCGTTGCCAAACTGCGGATCGGTAAAGCCCGTTTCAGCGAGCGCCGGGTAGTTCGCGAGTCGAATTCCGGTAATGGGAAAGTGGGACGTATAACGGGCAAAATGAAAGGCCAACTTGGTGTCATTGAGCTGCGGCAGGATACTACGGACGGTAAAGCCCCAGTCGCCACGGGTATTGCTATCGGGTTCATCAGGCTCCAGTACGGCTAGGGCCTGGAATGCATTAGTCTGGCAATCGAAGGTTTGAGGTCCAGCGCCGCCATTCATGCCTGCGCAGTCTCCCGGCAGACCCAGTGCAGCAAAAACATCAGTGGCTCCACGGTCATTGGAACCCTTGGTCAGGAAATAATTCCTGCCATTGTAGGTATCGATACCCTCGGCGGGATCCAGGCCGGACAAATAGGTACCCACCGAATTGAGATCAGTGGGCTCCCAGCCGAGTTGATAAAACGCCTCCACGCTGACCAGGGGCGTGACCGCTATCAACCCCCACAACATGTTTTGCCCAATCAGTAAATCGCTGGGGTCGGCACCAGGGCGAGTCACCAGCGGGGCGTTGAGGGGGTTCATGGCCTTTGCCCCCTGAAAGAAAATGGCCTCCCCCCAGTTGACGGTCTGCTTGCCCAGTCGCAACCGAGTCGGCATGTCGCCAATCATGAACTCCGCACTTAAATACGCTTCCTGGAAATCGGCGTCGCGCGCCACGTCCTCTTTGGCCTCGTCGCTCAGGTCCACAAAATCCCGGCTGCCATGGGAATTCTCGAAATCGTAGAAGCCATAACCGCGGGCGAAAAATCCGAAGTTTTTCCAGTTAACCGCGACTTGGGGTTTCAACATGACCATGTTGGCTACAATGCCTCGGTCGTAATTGAGGTTACCTTCATCGCTATTGAGGTTGTAAGTACCGCCGTTGGAAGCGCCAATAATGGAGCTGTCCCGGTCTTCCAGCCGAAATCGCATGCCATAGGTCAGCTCGAGGTTGAAATAGCCCGACACCTCACCGCTGCGGAAAGTTTGCGCGCTGGCAGGGATTGCATGTATTAAAACCAGGTAACCCAGAAACCCTAAAACGACCCTTGATTGTCGACGTCGCATCACTTTCAGCCTTATTCAAATAATTATTGCTGTAGCAGAGACTGGGATCAATGTATCAACTTATTCGTGCGACGAAAAGACCTTAACCCGGGAAATGTGACAACGAGGCGCCGCAAACGCAGCGGGGCATGCCAACAACCTCGAATCGGCCACGGACTGCCCGCAAGGAGAAACCGGAGGGGGCCGCCTGAATTCAGATCGACTGGCTTTTCACGACCGCAATAACATTGTTGAGCAAGCTGCCAATATAAAGATAGCCCGGCGTTTCCAGCACCCCGGTCACCGTATGCACCTGGCCGGACGGATCCTGCAGACTGGCGCGAATATCACCCTGGTCGTCGAATGCAACGGCATGCCCATAAAATCTGGCACTGGGTCGCATAAATTCTGGCAGGCGCTGCGCGACCTTGCGCCAGAGTGGGTATGG
The DNA here is from genome assembly GCA_024645065.1 of Cellvibrionales bacterium. Lineage (GTDB taxonomy): Bacteria > Pseudomonadota > Gammaproteobacteria > Pseudomonadales > JAHEGP01 > JAHEGP01. Next base: position 8,515 of record JAHEGP010000001.1, read on the forward strand.
CGCCAGGCGATCGAGCAGCGGGTTGCGGGGGGACACCAGACCGAGCCAGTACTTTCCATCCAGGCCCCGGCTGAGGTTGTCGGGAAAACCCGGCAGGTTTTCAAGGACAATTTCCCTTTGCCCTTTTTTCTCACCCTCGAGCCAGATGCGCCAGACACGATAAGCGCCGGTTTCCGCCAACAGCACACTGCGCTCATCGTGGGCCAGTGCCACCCCGTTGGCAAAACTGAAACCGCCTGCAATGACCTCAGCGGTTTTCCGGGCAGGATCAAACACCAGTAAACGACCATGGCCGCCGTGCTCCATCAAATCGAGCAGGCTGGCCGGGTAGGTGCCACCGTTTTCCCTGGCGCCAAACTTACGACTGGCTTCGGAGAAATAAATTTTTCCATCGCTGGCGACATCGAGGTTGTTGGCATAAACCAGGGGTTTGCCCTCAACCTGATCGAGCAGTACAGACGCCGCACCGCTTTGCCGATCTATTTCCAGCAGCCCGCGATAGGCGTCTGCTGCATACAACTGCTGCTGCGGGCCGATGGCGAGACCAAGAACGCGCCCCTCCACCTGGCCCAGTGTGACCACGGCATCCCCCTCGATCCTGAGTATTTCGCCGTCGGCCAACGCCGTATAGAGTACCCCGTCGCTATCAGCGACGATGTCCTCGGGGCCATGGCCGGTAGTCATTTCGATGTGCGTCGCCTCGCCCAGTCTCCGGTTGGGTTTAAATGCCCCCACGTACCCCTCATCGACAGGAGCTTGCCAGCCAACCGGATCGATCGCCACCGGCCAGCACAGGAAATAGCCAACCGCTACAAGCAGAAAACCCGTAAGAAAACGCATCGACGCTGCCCGCAGGTAATTATTTGATCAGCAAGAAATTCACCAGGCCCCTGCTCAAGCCTGTATCTCCCCTGCGGCGAACCGGGCGCAGGTATGTCGGTCGGCTCCCGGTCCGGCCTTCACTCTCAGGTCATCGGGTTCCACCGTTATCCCCCGGGTGTCCTGCAACGTCAGCTTGGCAAGCTCGGCGCCATTTTTTGCGTTGTACAAAACCACCGGCGCCCCGCTCCTGGCATTCAGCCAATCATCCCCCCACTGCATCAGCGCAATCAGCACCGTGTGCAAAGCACTGCCCTTGGGCGTCAGCCGATACTCAACCCGGCGCACCTTCTTCTCTGACTCGACCCTGACCAGCACGCCATGCTCCTGCAGCGATTTCAGGCGCTTGGATAGAATCCCCTTCGATATCTCCAGATTGGTCTGGAACTGATCAAAGTGACACGTGCCCCGCATCGCCTCGAGCACGATCAGAATGCTCCACCAATCGCCGATAACGTCCATCGCCCGGGCAACCGAACAATTCTTCGACTCGAAACACACCCGCTCCATGTTTTCCTCCCTGCTGCATTTTTTTCGAAAAAGACTTGACAGGTACTATAATCGAACCTTAGTATCAGCGCAACGGTTCTATTTTAGAACCTTTACGGAACGGACTACGGCAGGACCAGGCCAATTGTGATACCGAGTAGTCCAGAGCCATTAAGCTCCCGTATTTATGTTACTTTTAGTAACACAATGGCAACAATCTTCAGCTAGGTTATTACTATCTGAAACAAACGGAAGGCCGGCACCATCGACCTGCCCTGTGAAGCGGAAGCGAAAACTTCCGGATTAGACAATCAGGAGTCTGTTATGGAACTTTCAATCGTACTTATCGCCGTGGTTTTTCTGCTACCGTTCGCCCTGGGGTTTACCCTGCTCGGCGCAATGGCAGTCGATTCAGGTTGGGCATCACGACCGGCCATCACCCCGGAAAAGCCGACTCGTGCCGCCGACGCCACCGCTAGAGATCGTGGCAGCGACGAGCTGGGCCACTGTGTACCGGCTTGACGGGATGGCGTCGCCTCCCAATTGCAACGGATACACCATCAATGACGGCCTGTCTGGCCTGCAACGCTTCGCCACCCCGCGAGGGCGGCGAAGCGTCGGGCCAGCATGTCGTCCGGCTCGGCTGCCCTCCCCTCTTGTTTTCTGGCGACCGCCCGCCATCCCCACGACCTGGTAGCTCCAGCAGCAAGCAGGGCAAAACCCTGATATCAATCCAGAAAGTGAGTCGTCTGCTGCAGCGCGGCGCGCTCGACCCGGCAATCGTTTGCGGGCTCGTTTTGATCTTCATAACCAAAGGAAATGCCAAACAACAATTTGTAGTGGGGGTCGACGCCCAGCACGTCGCGCACCAGTTTGGCATTGAAGCTCAGCGCCGTTTGCGGGCAACTGGCCAGCCCGAACGCGGTGAAGCCCAGCATCAGGGTTTGCGCATACATCCCCAGGTCGGCCGCTTCGCGCATCCCGAAGTCCTCACGCAAAAACAGGAATACGGCATGGGGCGCCCCAAAAAACTCGAAGTTGCGGGCAAAGGCAGCGGTGCGGGCATCCCGGTCGGAGCGCTCGATGCCCATGGCGTTGTAGAGCCGGGCGGCGGCGTCATATTGGCGCTCCTTGTAAGCGCCGTCATATTTGCCGCTGTATTCAAAGTCCATGCTGTAATCACCCGCCATCAGCGCCTGGGGCAGGCGTTCGCGCAAGGTCTCGATGGTGTTACCGGAAACAACATAGCTGTCCCAGGGCTGGGTGTTGCAGTTTGACGGCGCCCGACCGGCAAGGGAGAAAATCCGCTCCAGGGTTTTGCGGGGAACCACCTGGTCGGTAAAACCGCGCACAGAGCGGCGCTGGCGAACGATCTGCTCGAACGCCGCACTCAATTGTTCAGACATAAGGCCAACCTGCTGCTCAAAGGGGAACCGTATTATTGCGCCCGGGGCATGACTTTTCCACCGTTGGGTGCCATTGCAGCAAGGTCCTGACGACGAGGCCCTGTGCCGCTTACAGCATCGCCGGGTAATCCCCGGGACCCGCTCTGGCCGCTGTGAACTTCTAGCGTATTACGTCTCGATTCGCAGCGAACAGTACCGAAGCCAAAGGCGTGTCCCGGGCTGCCGCGGTTATCCATTGCTCACAGAGTGCAGGGCCAGTTGCATATTGGCGGCTATGCGCCGCGCGAGTTGCATCGCGCGGCGCGCCCTGGGACCCGCAAACATTTGCTCGATAGTCGCGCAGAACAGGGCCAACCAGCGTTCAAAATCCTCGGCTTGAAGTTTTCGCCGGGTATGGATTACCCGATGAATGTCCATGGTATGGCGCTGGTATTTCCGGTCTCCCAGCAACAGCTTTTCCCAATAGCTCGTTATCAGCGGCAGGTGGCGCTGTAAATCAATGCGAGCGACGTCGAGAAATATGGGCGCCAGTCGCGGATCCCGAAGCAGTCGCGCATAAAATGCGGCTACCATTGCCGCGATGGCTTCGCGACTGTCGAGATCGGGCAGAGCCCGGGAGTGGACCGCGGTTCGAGGTGAAACCCGACCGCCGCAGTGTAATGGATCGCGTCCTCCGCGGTTCGGACAAGGGGACAGACGGGGTCGCGACGAGGGCTTGCTAACGCTTGTTGCGTCGCTTCTGTTTTCGCACATGGCTCTTGAGTCGCTCGCGTTTGGCCTGCTGACGTGGCGTCAACGCATTGCGTCGACCGGCAAAGGGGTTCTCACCGCCACGGAACTCGATTCTGATCGGAGTCCCGAACAGCTTCAACTCGCGCCGAAAAACCTTTTCAAGATAGCGTCGATAACTGTCTGGCACGGCGTCAAGCTGATTGCCGTGAATCACTATGAGCGGCGGGTTGGCGCCGCCGGGGTGGGCATAGCGCATCTTGATACGCCTGCCGTTCACCATCGGCGGCGCATGTTCCTGGACGGCGTCCTGCAATATCCGGGTCAACCTCGGGGTGGAAAGCTCGGTGGTAGCCGCCAGGTAGGCGGCATCGATAGACGAATATAAATTACCTACGCCACTGCCGTGCAATGCCGAAATATAATGCACCTTCGCAAAATCGATAAAATGAAGGCGGCGATCTATCTCCTCGCGAATACGACGGCGCTGGCTATCATCGAGACCATCCCATTTATTGACCGCGAGCACCAACGCGCGACCGCTGTCAAGCGCATAACCCAGCAGATGCATATCCTGGTCGACGATACCTTCACGACCATCCATGACCACGATGACGACATTGGCGTCCTGTACTGCCTGCAGCGCCTTGACGATGGAGAACTTCTCCACCGTGAGACTCACGTTCTTGCGACGCCGCACCCCAGCGGTATCGATCAGGGTGTAAGCCTTGCCGTCACGCTGGTAATCAATGGCAATACTGTCCCGGGTAGTGCCCGGCTGGTCGTAAACGACTACCCGCTCCTCGCCCAACAGTCGATTCACCAGGGTTGACTTGCCTACATTGGGGCGGCCGATAATCGCAATCCTGAGCCCCTTGTCCGACTGCTGTGAGTCAGTATTTTCGGCAACGGCCTCGAAACCGTCGGTCAGGCCATCGAGCAGGCCGGGAACTCCCCGGCCATGACTGGCGGACGCCGGCCAGGGGCGACCCAGGCCCAGCTCGTAGAAATCGAGGAGCGCCAACTCCGGGTCCAGGCCATCGATTTTATTGGCCACTAAAAACGTCGTTTTACCGCTCTGGCGTAAATGGTCAGCGATGCTTCGATCGGCGGCGGCGATCCCGGACCGGGCATCGACCAGCAGCAATACCGCGTCAGCTTCTGCGATGGCCTGCATCGATTGCGACGCCATGGCCGCGTCTATGCCCTCTTCATTGCCACTGATGCCGCCGGTGTCGATCACGATAAATTCGCGCCCGGCATATTGCCCCTTGCCGTATTTTCTATCGCGAGTCAGGCCGGCATGGTTTGCCACCAGGGCATCCCGGGACCGGGTGATGCGATTAAAAAGCGTGGACTTGCCGACGTTCGGCCGACCCACCAGGGCAACTACCGGGAGCATGTTCAGTCGTCTCCGTTGCCGCGCAATTGCCACGCGACCAGTTTACCCTTGTTGCCATAGGCATAAATGACATCGCCTCTCGCCAGCAATGGCGCCCGCACCCCACCGGAGCCGGCCTTGACCCGGGCCACGAACTCGCCGTCGATCTGGTCCATGATATGAACGTAGCCCTCGTAATCTGCCACTGCGACGTAATTGTTGAAGGCCACCGGAGCCGATAGGCTGCGATAGCCCAGCTGCTCGTTTATCCAGCGAATATTGCCGTCGTCCTGATCCAACGCCACCAGGGCGCCCTTCTCATCAGCGTAATAAATATTACCGAATCCCTCGGTCAGGCCCACGTGGCTGGAGGCCTCCTGGTACCAGAGCGGGCGCCCGTTGCCGGGCTCGAAAGCCGCTACGCGCCCCTGGTAGCTAACCGCATACAAGGCGTTGGACAGTAGCAGTGGCCTGCCATCGATATCCACCACCCGCTCGATCTCGGATTCACCCTGGGGAAGGGCAACCCGCCCTTCCCAGCGCACGATGCCGCTGTCGACATCGAGGGAAACCAGCTTGCCATTCGCCAAACCGGCAAACACCACACCGGCCTCTATCACCGGCGCGGAGGTTCCGCGCAGGGTGAGAACCGGCAATTGGCTACCGTATTCCCACATTTTATCGCCGTTGATCGCATTCAAGCCGACCAGCTTGCCGTTGAAGGTTTGCACGACAACCACATCTCCGTCAGTCGCCGGCGGGGCCAACACCTCGCCACTGACTTGACTCTGCCAGATCTCCTCACCATCCTCCTGGTAGAGGGCGAAAACCCTGCCACTGGAAGTGCCAACCAGCACGATGCCCTCGGCCGCGCCCACGCCCCCGGTTATCTCGGCGTCGAGGTCGATATCCCAGAGCTCCTTGCCGCTCATGCGGTCCAGGGCGACAAGGTCACCGTCCGCATCGACGGCAAAGATCATGTCACCGTCGATCGCGGCTTCGAGACGGTTGAATTTCTTGCCCTGGCCATTGCCTATGTCACGGCTCCAGAGCTTGTCCATCCCGATCGTTGGCTCGAAGTCGACCAGGTCCACTGGTTTGCTGAGGTCATCTTTCGAGCTGTTCGAACTGCAGGCAATCGAAAAGGCCAGTGCCAGCATCAACAGGGCGCTGCGCAGCCATCTGGCATAGCCCGGGAAAGGCAACTCGGTCATTGCACAATCAGCTCTCATCGTTGGCTAGCCCCGTATCTTTGGCGGTATCCCGGGGCAGTGAATCCAGCTTCATTCGCACCAATGGCATAGCGTCCGGGTTGCCGGCACTGCTGGCAAGCGCGCTCTGGTAATCCTGCCGCGCGGCCTCCAGGTCGCCCTGGCTGGTGTGAATGTCACCGCGCAACTCGTAGTAAATCGCGGCGAACTGACCATAGTCCGCGCTGTTCATTTGCTCCAGCGCACGCTCAGCGTCACCCGCGGCAAACAACACCCGCGCCAGCCTGAGGTTGGCCAGCTGCTGCAGCTCTGGATCGGGCTTACTTTCCAGCACCCAGCGCAATTGCTCCTGGGCCGCATCGAGGTCTTTCTGATCGACCAACAATTTCGCCTGCATCAGCGCCGCATAGCGCGCATAGAGCGTGTTCGGGTAGTCCGTTTTCAAGCTGTCCACCAGATGCGATGCGGTGGCGTAGCGAGCATCGCTGGCATCCTGCTCCAGTTCCATGGTGACCTGGAGCAATTGCTGGTACTCGGCCGAAGCGCCGGCTTGCTGCTGCTGTTTGTTTTTCTGCCAGGCCTGCCAGCCGAAATAGACGCCCACCACTACCACAATGGTCAGCAGGGTCGAGGCGCCGTTTTCCTTCCACCAGCGTTTGAGAGCCTCAACCTGTTCGTCTTCTGTGCGATAAGCGTCCACACTTGTCTCCCTTTAGTTACTTGCTGCTGCCAGAATCGTCGGCAGGAGTTGAATGAGTTCATCACTAGCCATGGTTTGCTGGCCAAAGGCCTGTCCCCGCAGCGCCTTCAATGTCAGTGCGCCAGCGCTGGCCTCGTCTTCGCCCAGTATCAGCGCAAAGCTGGCGCCACTTTTATCTGCTTTTTTCATTTGACTCTTGAAGCTGCCGCCACCGCTGTGCACCAGCAGGCCGACACTCGGCAATGCGTCGCGCAGCACTTCGGCGACGACCAGCGCTTGGCCCTCCAGATTGTCACCGGCCACCACAAAGTAAATGTCTACCAGCTCACCGAGGCCATCGGGCACTTTCCCGTGCGCCTCGTACAGGAGCACCAGACGCTCGATCCCCAGGGCAAAACCCACCGCCGGTGTTGGCGCACCGCCCAGTTGCTCCACCAGACTGTCATAGCGACCACCCGCACACACCGTGCCCTGGGCGCCGAGTTTATCGGTGGTCCACTCAAACACCGTGTGATTGTAGTAATCGAGGCCGCGAACCAGGCGTGGATTCAGCCGGTAGGTGACGCCGGCAGCGTCCAGCAACTGACGCAAGGTGTCGAAGTGGGCACGCGCCTCGGCGCCGAGGAAATCCTGCAGCGATGGCGCCGCGACGAGCAGTTCCTGTATTGCAGGGTTCTTGCTATCGAGAATGCGCAGCGGATTTGTCAGCAAGCGGCGCTGGCTATCATCATCCAGTTGCTCGCGATGTTGTTGCAGATAGTCCAGCAAAGCCTGGCGGTAGCGCTGGCGATCGACGGCTGAACCCAGGGAGTTCAGCTCCAGGCCAACGGCCTCACCCAGGCCGAGTTCGCGCCACAGGCGCTGGGTCAGCAGCAGGATTTCCGCGTCGATCGCCGGGCCAGCGAGACCGAAACATTCGATACCCATCTGGTGGAACTGGCGCTGCCGGCCCTTTTGCGGTCGCTCGTAACGAAACATCGGGCCCTGGTACCAGAGCCGCTGCACCTGATTGCGCAAAAGCCCGTGCTGCTCGGCGGCCCGGACACAGCAGGCCGTACCCTCCGGGCGCAGGGTCAGGCTTTCGTTATTGCGATCGGGAAAGGTGTACATCTCCTTTTCCACGATATCGGTAACCTCGCCTATCGAGCGTTTGAAAAGCTCGGTCTGCTCGACAATCGGAAAGCGTATTTCGCTGTAACCGTAGCTACCGAAGAGTGCGGCGGCAACGGCTTCCAGCCGCTGCCAAATGGGCGTTTGTGCCGGCAGGATATCGTTCATCCCGCGTACGGCTCTGATAGTCGACAAGGTTATTTGTTCCCGGTTAGTTGATTACGGCAGTTGCAACCGCGTCTCAGGAGCCAATAATCGTTACAGGCTTTGGTTCATCCAGTTCGGCCTGGCGCAAGGCGGCCTTTTTGCGAATCATGGCCTCGAGATCATCCAGCAGTTTATCGTTGGTAATCTTGTGGTCTTTCTTGCCATCGGCATAGATCAGGTTATTGGGGGTCCCGCCGGTCACGCCAATGTCTGCCTCCCGGGCCTCTCCCGGGCCGTTGACGATACAGCCAATGACTGCAACGTCCAGCGGAGTTTGCAGGTCCTCGAGGCGAGACTCCAGTGCATTCATGGTACTGACGACGTCGAAATTCTGGCGTGAACAACTGGGGCAGGCAATAAAGTTGATGCCCCGGCTACGCAGGCGCAGGCTTTTCAGAATATCGAAGCCGACCTTGATCTCCTCCACCGGGTCCGCCGCCAGGGACACCCTGAGGGTGTCCCCAATGCCGTCCATCAACAGCATGCCGAGCCCCACCGCCGACTTTACCGTCCCGCTGCGCAGCGCACCGGCCTCGGTGATGCCCAGATGCAGGGGTTGTTCAATCTGACCGGCGATCAGGCGGTAGGCCGCAACCGTCATAAACACATCGGAGGCCTTCAGGCTAAGCTTGAAATCCTGGAAGTCGAGCCGATCGAGAATATCGACATGGCGCATGGCCGATTCAACCAGCGCCTCGGGAGTCGGCTCGCCGTACTTGCGTTGCAATTCCTTTTCCAGTGAGCCGGCGTTGACCCCGATGCGGATCGGGATTCCCTTGTCCCTGGCGCAATCGACCACCGCCCGCACCCGGTCTTCACGGCCGATATTTCCCGGATTGATGCGCAGGCAGTCCACTCCCAGCTCCGCCACTCGCAGGGCGATCTTGTAGTCAAAATGAATATCCGCCACCAGTGGCAGTGTCACCTGGCTGCGAATTGCGCCGAACGCCTCAGCGGCGTCCATCGAGGGTACCGACACCCGCACCAGGTCGGCACCGGCATCCTGCAGCGCCTTCACCTGGGCGATCGTGGCGGCAACATCACAGGTATCGGTGTTGGTCATACTCTGCACGGCTATGGGTGCATCTCCACCAATCAGGACGTTGCCAACCTTGATCTGGCGCGAGCGACGTCGGACTATGGGGCTTTCATATTTCATTGTGCTAACCGCCTATTACCAATTGTGCCGACCTGCTTCCCTCATCGGGCACCACGGGAATCGAGCGCCCCTGGTAACGCACTGCCACCGCGTGATAGCGGCCCAGCACCACCTTGTAGGGCGGCTCACCCTGAACAATTTCTGTATCACCTGCCCGGCGCATATCCGCCAGTAAAATTTTGCGCGAGGCATCCCTCACCTCGACCCAGCAATCGTCGGTGAAATGTATCTCGAGGTGATCGCCACCCTGGCCGGCACCACTGGCGGAGGTATCCAGAACAGCAAACGGGGACACGCTGGCATTGTTATCATCGAGCCCGGACTGCTGCTCCCCTGCGGGTTGTGCCAGCTCAGGAGCGGGTTCCTGATCGCTATCAGAGCCCGCGCTGAAGTAGATAATGGTAGTCAACAACAATAGCGCCACGACTGCCATCGCCGACCAGACCAATGCGCCAGGCACTTCGGGCAAGCGCTCCAGCAAGCCTTTGTTCGCCGGCGGCCGGGGCTCTGGCTCCGGATCTTCAGGCAGTTCCACAAGCGGTGGCTGGTACTGTGCCAGAATCAGGGCAGGGTCGAGTTGCAACAGCTTGGCGTAGGATCGCAGGTAGCCCTTGACGAAAACCTCAGCCGGCAGGGAGTCGTAGTTGCCCTGCTCGATGGCATTTACCTGGCTGGAGCTCAGAAACAGCCGCTCCGCCACTTCAGCGACGGAATAGGCCTGGTTTTCCCGGGCAGCGCGCAACTGTGCACCCAGCGCCGCCAGTTGTTGCGCCCGGTCAGTTGCCTTTGTATTTTGTGTCATTGCCATGTTCGTTTCTGTAGCGGACATACTCTTCGGACGTGGGGTACATGTTTTTTAAAGCCAGCGCATAGCTGGCCCGGGCATCCTCATCTTCGAAGTATTCGGCCAGTTGAATCCCGATATACAGACTGCGTGAACTTTTGGGGCCCACCTTGCGGTATTGCGAATAGTATTTCTGAGCCGTGACGTAATCGCCCTGCTCCATATTGATATAACTCAGCTCCAGCAAAGCCTGGTGCTGCCTCCTGTTGAGGGCATAGGCACGCTCAAAGGCACTTTCAGCAGCGTCGAATTCACCGATTTTCAGCTCGCATTGGCCCAGGTTCTGAAACGCACTGGCGCGGCCCTCATAGAGCGTATCTTCAATCACCTTGCGCATCTGCTTGCATGCCTCGGGGTAGCGCCCCTCGGAATAGAGAAATACGGCATAGTTATTGCGCGCCGACGTCATGTCGCGATCGGCCCGCAGGGCTATCTTGTAATGCTCTTCGGCGAGTTCTTTCTCACCCGTTACCTGGAATACCAGTGCCATGCCGTTATTCACCTCGGCCGAATCCGGGTCGCGGTCGTAGGCGCTCTTGAGATGGCGCATCGCGTTCTCAGTGTCACCCTGGCGAAGGTATTCCATCGCCGCATTGACGTGGGACTGCACCGCATCCTCGGTGGTGACTTCCTTGGTGTAGGCCGACTGGGTCTCGGTAACACAGCCGCTTGCACCCAGCGTTGCCAGCAACACGACGATCACGCTGCAGATAGCGGCGCCAGTGCGCCGGACCACGGGACAGTTCAACATCGACAACAAATTCTCCTCATGCGGCTTCAGTTTATGACCTTGACCAGCGCCTCGTCGGGCCGCAGACGCGCTCGATAGCGCTCATTGCGCCGGGTCCTGTCCTGCACCTTGCCTACCAACTGGCCACATGCGGCATCGATGTCGTCGCCGCGGGTACTGCGCACGGTAACGATGTAGCCATCCTGCTGCAGAATGCGCTTGAAGCGATCAACCCGGGCTGCGGAGGGTCGCTTGTAGTCAGACTGGGGAAAGGGATTAAAAGGTATCAGGTTGATCTTGCAAGGTATTCCCCGCAACAAAGCTGCCAATTCATGGGCATGCTGGTCGAGATCATTGACGCCCTTTATCAGGGTGTACTCGAACACCACCACTCGACTGCGGTCGGGCAGATGGTCCATGTAAAGACGGGTAGCACGCAATAATTCGCTGATAGGGTATTTGCGGTTGATCGGCACCAGTTCATTGCGCAGGGTATCGTTGGCGGCGTGCAGCGATATCGCCAGCGATACATCGGTTTTGCCAATCAGCCTTTCCAGCGCCGGCACCACCCCGGAGGTACTCAGGGTGACACGCCGCTTGGACAGGCCGTAGCCGAAATCGTCCATCATTAAATTCGCGGCAGTGACCACATTGTCGAAATTCAACAGCGGCTCGCCCATCCCCATCATGACCACATTGGTAATCACCCGGGAGCCTCCCTCGCGGTAAACCCCCAGAGAGTGGTTGGCCAACCACAACTGGGCAACGATTTCAGCGGCGCTGAGATCGCGCTGGTAACCCTGCTTGCCGGTCGAGCAAAAGCTGCAGTCGAGGCTGCAACCAATTTGCGATGACACACAAAGGGTTGCCCGCTGACCCTCTGGAATCAGCACGGTCTCCACCAAACTGCCACCGTGCACTCGAACAGCCCACTTGCGGGTGCCGTCCGCCGAGCTATGCTGGTGCACGACTTCAGGCAGCTCGATGACGGCAAGCTGCTTTAACCGCTGCCGCAATACCTTGCTGATATTGCTCATGGCATCGAAATCGACCACACCCTGATGGTGTATCCACTTCATCAACTGCCTGGCGCGAAACGGCTTCTCGCCCAGCGTCTGCAGAAACAGCTCGAGCTCCTGCATCGACATACCCAGCAAATTGGGCTTGTCCTGCCGGGCGCCGGTGGCAATTGGGAGCGGTTCGGACATCATCAATCAACCAATCTGGCTCAGCGAGGGCACAGTTCGTCAGCGTTGAAAAAATAGGCGATTTCTCGCGTGGCAGAGGTCGCGGAATCGGAACCGTGAACCGCATTGGCGTCGATTGAGCTGGCAAAATCGGCACGAATGGTGCCGGCGGCGGCTTCCTGTGGATTGGTGGCGCCCATCAACTCGCGGTTTTTGGCGATAGCACTTTCCCCTTCCAGTACCTGCACCGTTACCGGCCCGGATGTCATAAATTCCACCAGCGGCGCGAAGAACGGACGCTCCTTGTGCTCGGCATAAAACCCGCCCGCCTGTTCGCCGTCCATGTGCAGCATTTTAATCGCCACTACCTTCAGGCCATTGTTTTCAAAGCGTGACAGGATTTCCCCAATCACGTTTTTGCCGACGGCATCCGGTTTGATGATGGACAGGGTTCTTTCAACGGCCATGCGGTATTTCTCCTGGTAAGTTTAAATGTGAAAGCCGAGCAACCCGGCGGGGCTTCTCGATTCGGGGCTTCCGGTTGTGTGGCGGGTACCTTGTCGGGTAAAACGGGTACCTTGTCGGGTAAAGAGTGAGAACTTGCATCTGCAAGCCCCGAAAAATCCGGCCGATTATACGCAAAACGCCCATCAATTGGCAGCACTATTAGCGCAAGGCAAAGTATCCTTTTCCGGAAACCCGCCGGCCGGCGGGATTTATCGAGCCTCCGGGTAGACCCCCCGATGCCCCGATGGCGGTGGGGTTGGGGTAGCGGAGAGACGGCGATCAGGTCCCTGTGCCGGCCCGCTGCCCCCCGCCAACCGGGCCACGGGGACCGGCCCGGCGCAATCCAGCCAGGGATTCACCGACTCGCTCAAGGGCAAACTCAATATCGTCTGCCGTGGTGTAGCGACCCAGCGAGAAGCGCAGCGAACTCAGGGCAAGCTCACGAGACACCCCCATAGCCTGGAGGACATGAGACGGATCGAGTGAGGCCGATGCGCAGGCAGAGCCCGTGGACAGGGCAAGATCCTTGAGAGCGATCAATAACCGCTCGCCGTCGACACCCGCAAAACTGACATTGAGGATTCCCGGCAGGCACTGTTCAGGATGGCCGTTCAACTGTACCCCGTCCATTGCCTGCATTCCCTGCCACAAACGCGCCCGGTATTGACCGATGCGCTCTGCCTCGTCCTGCATTTCGTCGCCGGCAATCCGTGCCGCCTCCCCTAGCCCGACAATCTGGTGGGTGGCCAGCGTGCCTGAACGCATGCCCCGCTCGTGACCCCCGCCATGCATCTGGGCTTGCAGCCTCACCGCGGGGTCGCGCCGCACATAAAGCGCACCCATACCCTTGGGACCATAAAATTTATGGGCCGATATCGACACCAGGTCGACTTCGAGTTCGCGCAGATCGAGCGGCACCTTACCCACGCTCTGGGCCGCATCCACGTGAAACAGAACGCCCCGCTCCCGGCAGGTCTTCCCCAGTGCGGCGATGTCGTTCAGGGTACCGGTTTCGTTATTGGCGTGCATCAAAGACACCAGTATGGTGTCCTCGCGCAATGCCCCGGCCAGCTGCTGAACCTCGATCTGGCCGCTGCGATTGGGCTGCAGATAGGTCAGCTCGTAACCCTGCCGCTCGAGCACGGCACAACTGTCCAGCACCGCCTTGTGCTCCGCCGACGAGCTGATGATATGCCTTCCCCGGGGTGTCGGGCCCTTTGGCCCAAAATGCTGCGCAACCCCTTTTATGGCCAGATTATCCGACTCGGTAGCGCCCGATGTCCAAACGATTTCCCTCGGGTCGACCCGCAACAGGTCTGCCAGCTGGCTGCGCGCCAGTTCAACGGCCTCCTCGGCTTTCCAGCCATAGATATGTGAGCGCGAAGCAGGATTGCCAAAATTTCCCTCCAGAGTCAGGCACGACGCCATCGCCCCGGCTACTCGAGGATCAACCGGCGTGGTCGCTGCATAGTCAAAATACCGCGGCAACTGCATCTTCAGATGCCCCCTTCATCGCCAACCTGGTCGAGCACTGGAATACGATCGCCGCTGACGGACCGGCGCCCTTTAAAGCTGCTATCCTGGCGTCGGGAAATACGCCGCACCTCCCGGCGCTCAACCAGGCTGGCCAGGCTGATACCGCCGAGGAAGCGATGGATTTGCTGGCTCAGGTCAGTCCACAGGACATGGGTGAGACAAACATCGCCGTCGAGGCAATTGGCGTTGCCACCGCAATTCGTGGCGTCGATGGACTCGTCAACGGCGTCGATAATCTGCGAGGCATAGATAGCAGCCAGCGGTCGGCTCAGTTGATAACCGCCGCCGGGCCCGCGCACACTATCCACCAGGCCGTTGCGCCGGAGTTTGGCGAACAACTGTTCCAGGTAGCTGAGAGAGATTTCCTGGCGGGATGATATGTCTGCGAGGCTAACCGGCCCGTCTCCACCATGCAGCGCGAGGTCGAGCATGGCGGTAACCGCGTAACGTCCCTTGGTGGTTAGTCGCATTCCGATAGCACCTCACCTCACATCGACCACGGATTATTTTATATCCGACGGATTCAGTCAAGTATTCAGCGCGAAGCAGCCAGTTTCAAGGCCTGCGCTGGTTTAGCATTTTCTCGGTGGCACCGAGCATGCCACGGAGGATATTGATTTCCATCTTATCGAGACGACTGCGCATAAACAGTCTGCGCAAGCGCGTCATCAGCTGCTTGGGGGTCGTTGGATCGTAAAAATCGAGGCCGATCATGACCTGCTCATAATGCGCCAGCAAGCGCTCCAGATCATCGGCGTTGGCCAGGGTCACGTCCCATTTCTGCTCGCCGCGAGACTGCTGCTGGTGGGTTGCCATCAGGATTTCATAAGCGACCACCTGGACAGCCGCCGCCAGATTGAGGGCGCTGTATTGCTCGGAAGTAGGAATCGTCAGGTGAAAGTGGCACTGGTGCAGCTCTTCATTGCTGAGACCACTGTCCTCTCGACCAAAGACCACCGCCACCTGGTTACCCGCAGTGGCCGCCTCAACCATGCTCGCCGCGGCCGAGCGGGCATCCTGCAGCGGCCAGGGAATGCGCCGCTGCCTGGCGCTGGCGCCGACCACCACACCGCAGTCGGCGATGGCGGCATCGAGGCTGTCGACGACTACCGCGCTGTCGAGCAGGTCAGCCGCTCCCACTGCGCGCCACTCGGCTTTTTCGTGGGGAAACAATTTGGGCGCCACCAGGTACAGACGCTTGAGATCCATGATTTTCATGGCCCTGGCGGTGGCGCCAATATTGCCGGGATGCGACGTGTTGACCAATACAACGCGGATATTATCGAGGGATGCGGACATGCCTGTACCTGAGCTGGAATCGGTCGGCATTTTAGCAGAATTCCCGCGCGGGGTTGTAAATCCGACAGTTCACATCAGTTTTGCTATAATCGCGCCCGCTTTGCACATCCAAGACCAATTACGCCAAGGTGTCCCATGCAGCCAATGCTCAATATCGCTAACACCGCCGCCCGCAAGGCCGGCCAGCTCATTCTGCGCGCCTCGGAGGAGCTGGATATGGTCCGGGTGGAAGAAAAGGGCAAGAATGACTTTGTCAGTGAAGTTGACCGGCGCGCCGAAGACGAAATCATCTACCACCTTCGTAAAGCCTATCCCGATCACGCCATCGAAGGTGAGGAAGGTGGTTTTAAGGAAGGCCGCAGCGGCGCCAGCGATTATGTCTGGGTGATCGACCCCCTCGACGGCACCACGAATTTCCTGCGAGGTATTCCCCACTACGCTATTTCGATCGCCTGCAAGTACCGCGGCAAGCTGGAACATGCCCTGATTTACGACCCGGTGAGGGATGAAACCTTTAGCGCCAGTCGTGGACGCGGCGCCAAACTCAATGACCGGCGTATCCGGGTGAGTAGCCGCAGCAGCCTCGATGGCGCCCTGATCGGCACCGGCATCCCGTTTCGCTCGCACTTGCAGGATAAACTCTCCGCCTACACCCGCAGCCTGGAAGCAGTGGCAACCCAAACCGCCGGTATTCGCAGGGCGGGTTCGGCGGCGCTGGATCTCGCCTACGTTGCAGCCGGTCGACTCGATGGCTTCTGGGAGATCGGGCTCAGGGAATGGGATATTGCGGCGGGCGCCCTGCTGATAGTAGAGGCCGGGGGACTGGTCAGCGATTTCGCCGGCGGCAACAATTACCTGAAAAGCGGCGATGTGGTCGCGGGCAACCCGAAATGCTTCAAGGCCTTATTGCAGACGGTGAATCGCCACCTGGCGGCTTGTTGAACACAAGCAGCCTGCCTGTCAAAACACAAAAAGCAAACAACGTGGTTTTTGCTTTTCTCATAAAATCAAAGGCTTAAAAGACTCTGTCTATGCCAAAAATATGCCGAAACGTCCATGTTTCGGTGCAGGCGGTCGAAATTCGGAGAATTTCAACAGCCCAGACTGACCTTCCCGCCGACGCCGCTCGATGCGGCCCTGCGAACGCCGCCGGCTCAGGGCAGGCCGTCCACTTCGCGCTCTTCCCTGGGTATCACCAACAGGTCCTCACGGCTGATATTCAGCATCAACAGGATATTCGCCGCGATATAAATCGACGAGTAGGTTCCCACCAGGATTCCTATCAGTAATGCCGTGGCGAAGCCATGGATCATTTCACCACCAAAGTAAAACAGGGCCAACACCACAAAGATGGTGGTCAGGGACGTTACCAGGGTACGGTCCAGGGTCTCGGTCAGGGAAATATTGATAATCTCCACCGAATCGCCCATCCGCAGCTTGCGAAAGTTTTCCCGGATTCGGTCCGCCACCACAATGGTATCGTTGAGAGAGTAACCGATAACCGCCAGGAGCGCCGCCAGTACCGTCAGGTCGAAATCGAGACGCAGGAAGGAAAACACGCCCAGGGTAATAATCACGTCGTGGATCAGGGCCACCACCGCGGCAATCGAAAACTTGAGCTGGAAGCGCACTGCTACATAGAGCATGACCACACCCAACGCCAGCAGCATCGCCAGCCCTCCCTGTTCACGCAGCTCCTCCCCCACCTGGGGACCAACGTATTCGAGCCTGCGCAGGGTGACGTCGGTACCGGCGGCCTGATGCAGGTTTTCGACCAGTTCAGCACCCGCTTCATCGGAGAAGCTCTGGGGAAGGCGCACCAGGATGTCCTGCTCGCTGCCAAACTGCACCACGATCGCATCGGCAAAGCCGGCCTCTGCCAGGGTGGCGCGAATATTATCCAGCGGCACCGCCTCGCCATAGACCACCTCGATCTGGGTACCGCCGGTAAAGTCCAGACCGAATGCCAGCTGCCGAGTGGCCAGCGAGACTACAGACGCCAGCACCAGCGCCAGGGACAGGCCCGCTGCAATCCAGCGCCAGCGCATAAAGTCGATCGTAGCTCGTTGTTGCTCCATGTTGTTACCCTGCTTAAATGGAAAGTTTTTTAAGGTTTTTACCGCCGTAAACCAGGTTTACGATGCCGCGGCTCACCACAATTGCGGTAAACATTGAGGTCAGGATTCCAATAGACAGGGTGACGGCAAACCCCTTCACCGGCCCGGTGCCAACTGCGTAAAGGATCACCGCCACGATCAGGGTCGTAATATTGGCATCGAGAATTGTGGTAAACGCGCGCTCGTAACCTGCCTTGATCGCCTGCTGCGGCGACAAACCATTTTTTAACTCTTCCCTGATGCGGCCGAATATCAATACGTTGGCATCCACCGCCATACCCACCGTGAGCACGATACCGGCGATACCGGGCAGGGTGAGTGTGGCGGACAGGATCGACATGCAGGCCAACAACAGCCCCATATTCACCACCAGCGCGATATCGGCGACAACCCCGAAAACCCGGTAATACAACACCATGAACAGCAGTACGATGCCGAGCCCGATCTGCACCGACTTGAAGCCCTTGGCAATGTTTTCAGCGCCCAGAGACGGCCCCACGGTGCGCTCCTCGACAAAGTCGACCGGCGCAGCGAGGGCACCGGCGCGCAGCAACAGCGCCAGTTCTGCCGCCTCGGTGGGCGAGTCGAGACCGGTAATCCTAAACTGGGTGCCAAGCGCCGCGCGGATGGTCGCCAGGCTGATGATTTGCTTGACGTCGTACTTTTCCTTGATCGGTACTTCATGGCCAAAGCGGTCCTTCTCGTAACCGATGGTACGCGACTTGCGCTCGATGAACAGGACACCCAGCTTGCGATTGATGTTGTCCCGCGTGGCGCGATGCATCAGGGTACCGCCCTGGCTGTCGAGGGAGATGTTGACCTCGGGCAAACCATTCTGGTCGAAACTCGCGCGCGCATTGGAAACCCGCTCACCGGTGATCACCACCCGCTTTTCCAGCCAGGCCGACTCCATGCCGCGCTGCTGGTCACGAAATTCAAACTGTTCCCTGGATGCTTCCTCGGGCCGGGCCTCGAGGCGAAACTCGAGGTTGGCGGTTTTGCCGAGAATACGCTTGGCGGCCGCGGTATCCTGGATTCCCGGCAGCTGGACAATAATGCGGTTGCTGCCCTGCTTCTGCACCAGGGGCTCGGCGACACCCAGTTCGTTAACCCGGTTGCGCAGGGTTGTCAGGTTCTGGTTGACCGCATCGTCGGCAATGGTCTTCAGCTCGCTCTCGGAGACCCGGGCTTCGAGCAGGTATTGATCGCCATCTTCGGAGCTTTGCCGCTCCAGGGTCGGCAGACTGTCACGCAGAACGTCTTCAGCCTGGTCCCTCAGGGCCTCGCTGGCGAAACTACCGACAATGCGCCCATCCTGCAGTGAGACAATCCCGCGAATCCGCTGCTGACGCAGCTCCTTCTTGAAATCGTCGGTATAGGTCTCCAGTCGCTTCTGGATCGCGTTTGCGGTGTCTACCTCCAGCAAAAAGTGCACACCGCCACTTAAATCCAGCCCGAGCTTCATCGGTTGGGCGCCAATCGCGGTCAGCCAGGCGGGCGTAGTCGGGGCCAGGTTCAGGGCGACCACATAGCCGTCACCGAGAGCGCGCTGGGCCACCGCCTTGGCCCGCAACTGCAGGTCCTTGTCCTGCAGACGAATCAACGCCCTGTCCTGCTCGACGGTTTCGCCGAAATAGGCGATCCCGGCCTCCTCCAGCGCGGCTTCGACCCGCTGCAATTCATCCGTACCCAACACGTCGCTGCCGCTTTCTCCGCTGATCTGGATTGCCGGGTCGGGCGCGAACGCGTTGGGCAGTGCGTAAATAACGCCGATCGCGATGACGACGACAATTAACAGGTTTTTCCACCACGGGTATTTATTCAGCATGCTTTAACCAATGTAATGACAATCTCTGAACGGCCCAAATCATGGACCAGCTAACAGGCAACCAGGGAATCAACGATTAACGGATCTAACTCACCCCCACGGGGGCGCCCATTATTATCGAAAAGCAGACGTAAACCAACGCCAATTTTAGTCCACCCATTGCCTGGCGTTGCGAAACAGTCGCATCCACGGGCCATCCTCGGCCCACTCGGGCGGATGCCAGGAATTCTGCACCGTGCGAAATACCCGCTCGGGATGCGGCATCATGATCGTCGCACGGCCATCACTGCTGGTCAGTGAGGTAATGCCGCGCACCGAGCCATTTGGATTTGCGGGATAGCGTTCTGTCACCTCGATGGTGCTATCGACATAGCGCAGCGCAACCTGGCCGCTGCTGTCACAGCGTGACATGGCATCGCTGTCGATAAACTCACAGCGACCCTCACCGTGGGCGACCGCCACCGGCAGGTGCGAACCCGCCATACCCTGCAGCAGTAACGACGGGCTGTCCTGCACCTGCACCAGCGCCACCCGCGCCTCGAATTGCTCCGACTGGTTGCGCACGAACCGCGGCCAGTCGGCGGCCCCGGGGATCAGCTGCTTCAGGGTAGACAGCATCTGGCAGCCGTTGCACACGCCAAGGGTAAAGCTGTCGGCGCGATGAAAAAACTCGGCAAAGCTGTCCCGCAGGCGTGGATGGTAAAGAATACCCTTGGCCCAGCCCTCACCGGCACCGAGCACATCACCGTAAGAAAATCCGCCGCAGGCCACCAGCCCGGTAAAATCCGACAGCTGCCTGTTACCGCCGAGCAGATCGCTCATGTGGACGTCGATACTGGTGAAGCCGGCCCGGTCAAAGGCCGCCGCCATTTCCAGCTGGCCGTTGACCCCCTGCTCCCGCAGGATGGCGATTCGCGGTCTGGCACCCCGGGCAATAGAGGGCGCCGCGATATCCTCGCTGCAGTCGAAACTCAGTTCAGCGCTCAACCCCGGGTCATCTGCGGCAATCCGGGCAAACTCCTGCTCGGCGCAAACCGGGTTGTCGCGCAGCTTTTGCAGGTGGTAGCTGGTGGATGACCACATCTGTTGCAGTACGCAGCGCTGATTTCTGTACAACACCGCATCGCCACGGCGAATGGTGATATCCTGCTCCGCCGTCGGCCCGCCCACCCAGTGACAGCAATCCGCCAGTCTCGCGGCCTCGACTGCCCCGAGCAAGGCATCGCGATCTGAAGCACGCACCTGCAGTACGGCGCCCAGCTCCTCGCTAAACAGCGACGCCAGGTCATCCGCACCCAGCTCGGCAAGGTCGATATCCAGACCGCAGCGGCCGGCAAATGCCATCTCCAGCAGTGTCACCAGTAAGCCACCGTCGGAGCGATCGTGATAGGCGAGAATTTTTTGCTGTTGCAGCAGGGACTGAACCAGCTCAAAGAAAGCGATCAGCCGTGCCGGCTCGTCCAGATCGGCGGGCGTAGCGCCCAGCTGTTGGTAGACCTGCGCCAAACAGCTCGCTCCCAGGCGATTGCGTCCACCGCCGAGGTCGATCAATAGCAATTGTGTGGGGCCGCTGTCAGTGCGCAGCTGCGGCGTCAGCGTGTCGCGCACATCCCTTACCGGGGCAAACGCCGAGATCACCAGCGACAGCGGCGCCGTCACCGATTTGGCTCCACCGTCGTCCTCCCAACTGGTGCGCATCGACATCGAGTCCTTGCCGACCGGGATAGCGATACCCAGGGCGGGACACAGTTCCATAGCTACTGCGCGCACGGTATCAAAGAGCTTCTCGTCCTCGCCCGGGTGACCGGCAGCGCACATCCAGTTGGCCGACAATTTGATGTTGCCCAGCTTATCGATGCGGCTGGCGCAGATATTGGTGATGGCCTCGCCCACCGCCATACGCCCGGCCGCCGGCGCGTCCAGCAGTGCCGCCGGGGTGCGCTCTCCCATCGCCATGGCTTCGCCGAAGTAACTATCGAAACTGACGCTGGTAACTGCACAATCCGCCACCGGCACCTGCCACGGCCCCACCATTTGGTCGCGGCATACCATGCCCGTTATCGAACGATCGCCAATGGTAACCAGGAAACTCTTCGAAGCTACCGTGGGTAAGTTGAGGACACGCTCTATCGCGTCACCCAGGACGATATCGCCCAGCTCGAGCGGCGCATTGTCGGCTTTGGCTCGCTCGATATTGCGCTGCATTTTTGGCGCTTTACCGAACAGTACCGACATCGGCAAATCGATGGGGCGGTTGGCGAACTCGCGGTCGTTCAACACCAGTTTTTGCTCGTCGATAGCGACGCCAACCACGGCATAGGGGCAGCGTTCGCGTCGGCAGATCGTTTCGAACCGCGCCATATTGCCGGGCGCTACAGCAAGCACGTAGCGCTCCTGCGACTCATTGCACCAGATTTCCAGCGGTGACATGCCGGGCTCTTCATTGGGCACCTGGCGCAGCTCGAAATCACCACCGGTCTCGCCATCCTTGACCAGCTCAGGAAATGCGTTAGACAGGCCGCCGGCCCCTACGTCGTGAATGAACTCGATCGGACTGGCAGCCCCCAGGGCACAACAGCGGTCGATAACTTCCTGGCAACGCCGCTGCATTTCCGGGTTCTGGCGCTGCACCGAGGCAAAGTCGAGATCCTCGCTGGAGCTGCCGGTGGTCATACTGGATGCGGCCCCGCCGCCGAGGCCGATCAACATGGCCGGCCCTCCCAGCACGATCAGCTGGCTTCCCACGGCGAACGGGGGTTTGGCCACGTGCGCGTCACGAATATTGCCATAGCCTCCGGCGATCATGATCGGCTTGTGGTAGCCCCGCACTTCTTCACCGGCGGCGCTCTTCACCCGTTGTTCGAAGCTGCGAAAATAGCCGCAGAGATTGGGCCGACCAAATTCGTTGTTGAATGCGGCGGCGCCGATGGGTCCCTCGAGCATAATATCCAGCGCCGATACGATGCGCCCGGGCTTTCCGTAAGCCACTTCCCAGGGCTGCGGGCTGGCCGGCAGCCGCAGATTGGAGACGCTGAAGCCCGTCAGTCCCACCTTCGGTTTGGAGCCGCGCCCCACCGCACCCTCGTCGCGAATCTCGCCCCCCGAGCCGGTACCGGCACCGGGAAAGGGCGCTATTGCAGTGGGATGATTATGGGTTTCCACTTTCATCAACAGGTGAACCGGCTCCTGCCGGTAACCGTACTCGCCGGAATCGGGATCAACCATGAAACGACCCGCAACCGGCCCTTCGACCACTGCGGCGTTATCGGAGTAAGCACTCAACACCCCTTCCCCGGCACACTGGTAGGTGTGCTTGATCATCTGGAACAAGGAGTGGCTCTGGGGCTGCTGGTCGATGGTCCACCGGGCGTTGAATATCTTGTGCCGGCAGTGCTCGGAGTTGGCCTGGGCAAACATCATCAACTCGACATCGGTCGGGTTGCGCCCGAGATCATTGAAACTGTCGATCAGGTAATCGATCTCATCTTCCGCCAGCGCCAGCCCCAACTGGCTATTGGCCGCCACCAGCGCCTGGCGGCCCCCGCCGAGCAGATCGACTTCAAGCAGAGGTGCTGGTTGGTGCCTATCGAACAGGACCTCGGCCCGGCCAAAGCTGTCGAACACCGCCTCCACCATCCGATCGTGCAACAAATCAGCGACGCGTTGTCGCTCGGTGACAGCTGGCTGGCGCTCGAATTCCAGGAAATAGGCGATGCCGCGTTCGATGCGCAGTACCCTGTCGAGCTCGCAATTGCGCGCAATGTCGGTCGCCTTGCTCGACCACGGCGACACCGTGCCCGGCCGCGGCACCACCAGGAAAAGCTCGCCCCTTGGTTGTTCGCGGGGCAGCGCCGGGCCGTAGTCAAACAGATTTTCGAGCACTTGCTGCTGGGCACTGGACAGCGCACCGCTGGTGGCGACAAAATGCACATACTGGCTGTAGATGTGCTTGACCGGCACGATACCCTGCATGGCATCGGCCAGCTTGTTGAGACGGAATTCACTGAGTGCGACTGCACCGGGCAACGTCAACATGGGCCACTCGGGTCTCCTGTGCGGGGGGTTACTGGCTGGAAGCGGGCGGTTTGCGCCGCCGATCCGTTACAATTCAGCGGCTCCTGGGGGCGCAGGCCAATCCGATGCTGCCGCGGGAAAGGCGCGGATTGTACTGTATTTGGCCACTAATTGCTGAAATTTTGGCGTGCCCCGACACCAACGAAACCCTGGATTATGCGCTTTTGAAAAACCCCGTGCAGCCATCATCGCCACCGCAACCCGGACCTTGCGCAAAAGCCGGGATGGCGGCGCAGCCCGGGCCATGGCTTGCTTTTACCCTCTTTTCGCTGCTGACTCTGACCGCGGGCTGCCGACCCGACGATACGCTCGAGGACATTCAGCAGCGGCAGGTGCTCACCATCGCGACGCTCAACGGACCGACCACCTACTACGAAAACGAACTCGGGCCGACAGGCTTCGAGTACGCCATGGCGAGGGAATTTAGCAAAAGCCTGGGCGTGAAACTGGAGGTCCGCACTGCCTACACCCCCGAACAGCTGTTCCGAATGCTTGATCGCAACCGTGCCGACATCGCCACCGCCGGCCTCGCACCCACCCGCGAACGCATCGCGAACTATCGTTTCTCGTTCCCCTATTTCCAATCCACGCCGCTGGTGGTTTATCGCGAAGGCACCAGGCGCCCGCGCCGGGTTGAGGATATCGTCGAGCGCGACATCATGGTGCTGGCAAATAGCCACCATGCCTATCTGCTGCGCCAACTCGCCGCCGCTCACCCCGGATTGCGCTGGCGCGAAACGTCGCAACTGGAAACCCTTGACCTGATGGACAAGGTGGAGACCGGTGAGCTGCTTTACACCGTGGTCGACTCCCGGGAATTTGCGATTAACAAGGCCTATTACCCACTGGTGCGAAAAGCCTTCCCCCTGAGCCAACCCGAGCCCATCGCCTGGGCTATGGCCAAGGACCCCGCCGACGATAATTTGTACGGGGCGGTCAATCGGTTCATGGCGCGAATCGGTGCCAATGGCACCCTCGCCACACTCGTCGAGCGCTACTACGGCCATACCACCCATGCCGGGCAGGGCGACGCCCGCACCTTTAGCCGCAACGTCGAGCGACGCCTGCCCAAATACGAACAACTGATCAAACGGGTGGCGCAGGAGGAGGGCCTGGACTGGCGCTTGCTGGCAGTGATCAGCTATCGGGAATCCCACTGGAACCCCCGCGCGACTTCGCCCACCGGAGTGCGTGGCATGATGATGCTGACCCGCACCACCGCGCGGGAGATGGGCGTGGGCAATCGCCTCGATGTTGAGCAGAGCCTGCGTGGCGGCGCGCGCTATTTCCTCAAGATCCGGCGCCGCATTCCCCAGCGGATCCGCGACCCCGACCGCACCTGGTTTGCCCTTGCAGCCTACAATGTCGGGCTGGGTCACGTGCGCGATGCCCGCCTACTCACCCAGCAACAGGGGGGCGACCCGGACAAGTGGTCGGAAGTGATGGAGCGCCTGCCCCTGCTGCAGCAGCGCGAGTATTACAAGGCAACCAAATACGGCTACGCCCGGGGCACCGAAGCCGTCACCTATGTCCAGCACATTCGCAACTATTATAATTTGTTAGAGTGGCAACAGGCGGAGAGATCCAGGCGAAAACCGCCCACCCTGATAGAGGCACTTCTGCCGCTGGAGTTGCGAGACTCTGAAGCCTTGAAAGCTATTTAGCTTTAGTTTGACTCATGCGGTGCTTAAGCCGCCGCCTTGCGAAAAATGCACTCAACCTGGCAGAGCACTCCTCGGCCTCCACTCCCTCCTGCCATCTAACATGATGGTTGAGGTAGGGTAGATCCAGCAACTGGTTTTGACTGACAATGGCTCCAGCCTTGGGTTCTCTGGCGCCAAATACCAGGCATTCGACGCGCGCATGTACCAGCGCGCCCGCGCACATCTGGCAGGGCTCCAGAGTGACATAGAGCGTTGCGCCGGACAGCCGGTAGTTACCAACCACCTGTGCCGCCTGGCGCAGGGCCTGAATTTCCGCATGGGCGGTGGGGTCGGCGGTACTGATGGGACAATTGAAACCGCGCCCGATTATTTTTCCGTCGCGAACGACAACCGCGCCCACCGGCACCTCGTCGCGCTGGTCTGCCAGCTCCGCCTGCTCCAGCGCAAGGCGCATCCAGTCGGCATGTTGCATTCTGTCGATTCTCCAGGTTTGCGTTGCGAGTAAACTATGGCCTGTTGACCCAGCAATCCCAGGGCGCCAGCGCCTCGCGCAGGTAGCGAAAACCTATCCGCTCCTGCTCGAGACGCAGGCTGGGTGCGAGTCGGTCGAAACACAGGTCCTGGTAGAGTTCCTGCTCGGCCTTGTGCAATCGCTGCAGGGGTTTGCGGGTCGGCTTGGGCTCAAAACCCCATAGTGGCTCATTCGCCAGCAGCGTTGATCTGTCCATCAGAAACGATCGCGCGCGGGGGAAATAGCTGCGCAGCTGGTCGAGCATGGCGAAGCCATGAGTATCGATATCTCCCCAGTAATGGATTACCTTGTCGGCCAGCCAGTTCGTCTTACTGAGCTTGTCGAGACCATAGCCGAGGCCAAAGATCACCATGGACCGCGGCACGTCAGGAAACGCGAGGCCGTTGATCTCGTTCTCGGTGATAAAAACGTTCTCTACCTGAAGGCCAAGCCCGGCGAAATCCTCCGCCGGAATCTGCAGGTCTCCCAGGCCGTGCAGATACAATGCCGGGTCCAGCAGGCGAAAGCGAATCGGCGTGGGTTTCGCGCGGAAACCGTAACGGGCCTCGAAGCCGGCGTTGCCCCGGGCGGTGTCGTCGACCTGTGCCGGGTCGAGCACCTGATCCAGTAGTTCGGCAAGCACTTTTTTGTGGCCTTCGATGAACTTGGTATCCACGCCGGGGAGATCGAGCTGGCGCAGATAGATGCCGGGCCGCGGGTGCTCGCCAAGCCATTGCAGCACGGCTATCAACTTCGGCCACTCCCGCTTCAGTGCCAGCGCCTGCAATGGGCGCCGCTCCAGCCAGCCGGACAGAGCGCCAAAGCGCGCCAGCATCTCACCCCGAATACGATCGAAATCCCGCGCAGCCTGGCGCTTGCCGATCCAGGCCAGAGCCTGGTCGCGATTATGGAACAACGCCGCCACCGGCAATGCGTTGCGTCCTATCTGGCGGGAGTTGACCTCACGCCACTGCAGTGCACAATCCGCCTGGCTCTCCAACTGCGCCCATTGCCTCACCCAGTCACGTGCCTGGGTATAGCGCGTGCCCAGATCGCTCGCCCCGGGTCCCCGTAACGGCAAACGCAGCGGAAACCCCGGGCTCTGGCCGTCCACCGACAGCAGAAGGCCCTTATCCCAGTAGCGCTGCAAGCGACTGCGCAGATCCTCCGGCGAGGTCCAGCGACTCATGCCGAACTGGCCGCACGCTGGGCCCGGTACTCCTGAATGGTGAGATTCCTCAACTGCGAATCACGCCCTTCGGGGTTGTGCACGAAACCGACGCTGGCGACAAAGGGTTCGATAATGTGAATCTTCTGCAGGGGTGTGATAATCAACAATTGCAGGTGCAAACGCTTGAAGAGTTCCAGACCGAAACGCGCTGATTCATCCGAGCCGCGACCAAAGGCCTCATCGATCACCACAAAGCGAAAGCTGCGCGAGCGTACGGCTCCCCATTCCAGGCCAAACTGGTATGCCAGGCTCGCCGCCAGCACGGTATAGGCCAGTTTTTCCTTCTGACCGCCGGATTTGCCGCCAGAATCGGTATAGTGTTCGTGCTCACTGTCATCCTCCTGCCAGCGCTCCGAGGCGGCAAACTGAAACCAGTTGCGTACATCCGAAACCTTGCGCGTCCAGCGCCGATCCAGTTCGGTGCTGCCCTCACGCCCCCGGAAGCGGTCGATAATCGCCTTCACCTGGAGAAACTTTGCCTCGGCGTACTGATCTGCCTCCGAGCCGGTGATATCACCCTCGATACAGGCGCGAAGCTGTCTCTGGAAGTCACGGATCTCGGCATCCGGGGTGTCCTGGGCTTCCAGCAGAATATAGCGCCCCGGGTTGTATTCGATCCCCAGCAGTGACTGGTTAATGCGCTCGATCCGCTCCTGGATGGTGCTGCGCTCACGCTGGAGCTTGGACTGGAAACCGGCAACCTCGCGAATGGTATTTTCGTTCAGTAGCTGCTTGAAGCGTTCGGCAAAGCGTGGCAGATCGTCGGCCTGCAGGCGGGCCAGCATCTCGCGGAACTCGTCAGCGGCGTCAAGGCTGGCATCGACCTCCTGGGTCTCCAGCGGATACCCGTCGCGGTAGCGCTGCATCGCCACCACGATCGTTTCCTCGAGGTGCTTGATGCGTTTTTCCTCCGCGTCGATCTTCCCCTGCAACCACTCGCGCAACTCCCGCTCTCGGTTGTCACAGGACTCCACCGTTAGCTGGTGCTCCCCCAGGGCTTCACTGCGCAGGGGTTCCAGCTCGGCATGCAATGCAGCGCGCGTTGCCTCGGGGCAGGCCTGCAGCTGCTCACCGCAGGCATCGAGCAGACCCTGCGCCTGAGACCGCTTTTCATCGTTGCGCGCCAGCTCATCCTGCAACTGCCGCAGTTGTTGCTCGGTTTCGGCCATCGTATCCTCGAGGGCGACCAGCCGGGCGTTGAGTGTGCGCAGGATATCGGAGCTGGCCTCCAGTTCCTTGCGCTCGCGCTCCAGTTCAGCCACCTCTCGCGCCAGCCGTGGCCAGTCAAGTTCGTCAAAGTCGCTGAAATTTTCAATCTTGTCCAGCCAGGATTTCTGCTCTACCAGTTCCCTCAGCCGTTGCTGCAACGTGGCCAACTGCCCAGCCGTGCCCTGGATTTTCGCTTCCAGCCCTGTGACCCGCGCCGCCAGCGCGGCAATCTTGGCGTCGTTACTCCAACCCAACACATAGCGACTGCGATCATCCAGCCGATGGCGGTCGTCCTTCTCATGGCGCTGGCCGCCGGCTTTAATCTGGCCAGCCAGGGTGACCGCTCGATGCTCGCGCCGGAAGCGCTCCAGCGAATCGCAGCAGACGTAATCGAAACGCCTGGCCAACTCCTGCTGTAACCACGGGTAAAACTCACTATCGGGTTTGATCTCCAGTTTGCGAGACAGCGAGTCGGGCTGGGTATCGACGGGCAAGGCGTTGCGGTCGATACGCACCCGGTAATAGACCAGGCGCCCCCGGAGACGGGTGCGGTCGACCCACTGGGCAACCTGCCCGTAGAGGTGATCGGGGACCAACAGCGATAGACCGAAGTTGTGCAGCAGGCGCTCGGCGACCCCCTCCCAGGCGGCCTCGCTCGCTCTCACCTGAATCAACTCACCGGCAAAGGGCATCCCGGTCTCATCGACATCGAGCGCTGCGCACAGCTCACGTCGCAGCTGAATCTGACGCGCATCGATATTACTGCGCCGCTGCTTCAGGGATTCCAGCTCGCCAGCCAGGTCATCGCGCTGGACTCTCAGGCTTCGCAGTTCAACCTCATGATCGACACTGGCATTTTGCAGCCCGGCGCTGCGTTGGGCGCTGCTGGCCAAGAGCGTTTGAACCGAATCCCGGTTGGCCTGAAACTGCTCCAGGGTTTCGATGCGCGGCAGCTCAAGGCTGGCGGCGAGCCCGGCGTAGAGGTCGGCACGCCTGCGGCGCTTGTGCAGCTCGGCATCGCGCTCGACAAGCTCGGCCTTGAGGCGCTCCAGGCGGTCGCCGCCGTTGGCGGCAATTGCCCGCATCAGTTCATCCCGGTCGATCAGCTGCTGGCGACGCAGGCCGGTTTTTTGCTCGACCCGCGCCTGGGTTTGGCGGGCAGCACTGACCAATTTGGCGAGGCGCACATCCAGCAATCCGGCCTTCAGACCGGCGAAGTGAAAGCGAAGGCCGTTGCGACAGTCCTGCCAGTAACGGCTGCTGGCACTCACCTCACGGTGGCGATCACAATTGTCCACCAGCGGAATCAACCGCTCCACCTGGTCGCGTGCTTTCAGGACCGATTCGTGGGCCCGGTTGAGGTCTTCGAAATGGCCTATCAGCGCTTCGATCCGCGGCTCAACGGCGAAGGGTTCAAGCATGTGTTCGCGCACGAAGTCAGTGAGATTGCCCACAGACTTCATCGACACGGTCTGGTGGAACAGCTCCAGCGCCTGGGCGTTGTCGATACCAAAACGGCGGCGAAATGCGGCCTCATAGGGTGGAAAGCTGTCGAAGGGGCCTTCGACGCCCGCCCGGTCACGCAGCCGCTTGCGCAGCTGGTTGATATCGCTGCCGAAGTCTGCGAAGTCAGTGGCGATGCCCAGCACCTGGTCGGCGACAAGGTAAAACCGCGTCGGTTGACCGCTCGCGTCTTTGGACCAGAACACCTGGGCCAGGCTTACATCCTGATCGTAACCCTCGTTGCGAAAAACACCGAGAATGATAGAGAAATTGTTGTGATCTCGCAGCGCCACCGGTTTGGCGGCATAGCCGCTTTCGCTGCGTTCAGACTTGTAGTAACCAAGCACGTAGGAGCGCAGTGTGCGTTCCCGGGCCTCGGCGCCGGCGGCCTTGTTATAGGCGACCCGTTGCGCAGGAACCAGCAAGGTGGTGACAGCATCGACAAGGGTCGATTTGCCTGAACCAATATCACCGGTCAACAGGCCGTTTTCGCCGTTGAGCTCGAGGGACCAGATGAGCTTGTCGAAGGTTCCCCAGTTGTAGACTTCGAGGCGCTGCAAGCGGAATCCGGCGAGCTCGTCGCTGGTAGTGAAATCCAGTAGTTCTTCCTGCATCAGGTACTCGCTTCGTCGGGGGAAATATGCGCCCGGTAGGTTTGCAAGCGGGCATCGAATTCGCTGAGCCACTGGGCATCGACGAACGCCTTGAGGATACGACGCACCTCGATCATCTGTTCCTGACCGCGCAGCCGGCGCACGAAACCCAGTTCGATAACCTTGTTGATATGGGCGTCTATCTGATCGACCAGCCGGGTTTCAGTTGAGCCCGGGGGCAGAAAGGTACGCATCATTTCGACAACCTCATCCCGCGACAGTATCAGTCGGGTATCGCCTGCCCCGGCGTCAAACTCCGCCAGCTTGCGCCGCAACAGCGCAATCAGCAGACTCACCGGATAGGACAGTTGCCGACGGTTGACCAGGCGCGGCAATTCCGTCTCCTGATCGCCCGCCTCTCGCGTGCGCAGCCAGGCATAGCCCTCGGCTTCGTCGAGCATCAACTCCAGACCGAGCAATGCGACATGGTCCCGCACCCTTGCCTGCAGTTCCAGCAGCTGCTGCCACAGCGCTGCGTCCTGCTCCTGGTAGAGCACGCCTTTCATAAGCGCGATCAGTACAAGCGAAAAGTGATTGTCTGTGGTTTCCATGCGGGAGTCAGCCTCTGGTAAAAATTACCCGGGGAAGCTCGGCCTGGCGCAGACAGCCGTCAGGGTCGCGCCAGCAAATTTTCTCGGAGTTACAGTCGTCGAACAGCGCATGACGATCCTCCCCCGCGATCGACAGATAGGCAACCAGTTCCGCCAGCCCCTGCTCCAGCGGCTGGAGCTCCACCACCTCGGCCAGGGTGACCTGGGAGCGGTTTTGCAGCAACTGGCGAATCCGGGCCTTGAGACGGGGCTTATCAATGTTGAACTGACTGAAAAGCGCGTCCGTGGTGATGTCGCTGGTGTCGCCGCTGCGGATCCCGGTGTCCAGCACTGGTCGCACTGGGGGACTGTACAGCGGGCGCTCCATCGGCAATTGGATGGTCGGCCCAGGCGCGTCGATGCTGGCAAAATCCCCGGTCGGCAGCTGCTCCCTGATCGCCAGGGCGCAAGTGGAGATGCCATCGAGCAATTGCATGATGCGCTTGTTTTCGAGATAGGCCTGATCATCGAGGTAGCGGCGCAACTGTTGCGACAGCCTCGCCACAGTGCGCTGGGTTTGCTCGCCGGCCTCGAGCCAGTCGTAGTGGATGCGCTTGAAGCGAATATCCTGGTTGAGCTCCTGCACTGCATCCAGCGCAAATACTTTTTCCAGCAGCTGGGTCAGCTCATCCTGGCTTGCGGGCGACATCAAGAAATCCCAGAAAGCGCGAAAACTGCGCCCCTGATCGGAGTCGGCTATCGCATCCCGTTCGCCGAATATTTGCGCCAGCAGTTCGCCCTTGCGCCCCTCCCAGGTGGCGATCTGTTCGCGCACCTGCATATCCAACTGACGGAAGTTGTGCTCGACCTCGCGGAAGTCGCCGAGCAATTCCCGCGCCGTACTGCTGGCCTGCTGGAACCGGTCGCGCAGCCCGGTGTCATCCAGCAGTGCGATCTCCCCGTCTCGGGCTCGCGCAATATCCGCTTCGATCTCGTGACGCCGTTGCTCCAGCTCCCGGATTCTGCTTTCGGTGTCAGTGTCGGCTCCGGACACCATCTGGCGCAATAGTTCCAGCACCGTCATCAAACGCGATTCCGTGCCGACAAAGGCACGCTGGGCGAGGGATTCGAGCCAGTTAATCGCTTTCTCGGTCGCTGGCGTGAGATCGAAGTGCGCCTCGTCCGAGCCCGGAGGATAATATTTGCGCAACCAGCCGCGCTCATTCTGCGCCCAGTCGTCCAGATAGTCGCGAGCACTGCGGGGGAAGGCATCTTCGCCTTCGGTCTCACGCAGGTTAAACAATACGTCTTCCAGCCGCGATTCCAACTCGGGCTGTGCCATTACACGAACATTGGGGGCGATAAAGGTTTGCTGCAGAAAGCTTGCAATCAGAGGCGCATGGTCTGCCTGCAGCAAGCGCCAGCCCGGGTGGCTTCTGCGCAGTTGGACGAGGGTAGCAAAATCCGGACTCAAGGAATTCTCTGATTGCACGCGATTCTAGAGCGCCCATTATCCTGCTTAAGGCACCTATGATCAATTCGGTGTCAGCTCAGGCTTCGCCTCGAGCGCCCGCGGCTGGAGCGCTGCAATGGCAGCGCAACGGTGGCAGGCCGGCGGCATGCAGAGGGATTGGCGCGGCGGCCTCATCGCACATCAAAAGCGGTCGCTGTCAACGCCATCCAAGCTGCTCCAGCAGCGACAACTCCTCAGGGCTGGCAAAGCAGGCGATATCTTCTGTGGACAGAATCGGCCGGATTCGCCGGGCATCCGCCAGCGCCTTGCCCGCCGCTGCAGGATCACCGGCAGAAATATACGCCACCGCAAGCACCACCCTGGGCAAAAATATCTTGTCGTCACAGCGACAGGCATGGGTGGCAGTCTCGATCGCCTCATCCAGTCTTCCGTAGTTCAGCATCGCCCTCGCCAATAGCGCACTCCAGGCTGAGAGACGACTGTCACGAGGACTGATCTTCATGCCCTGCTTCATGTACTCGATGCCCTGCTCGTCCCCCATTCGCAGCAGCGCGGCACCCAGTGCGGTGATGGCCTGGGCGTTACTGGGATCCAGTTCCACCGCACGACGCAGCATACCGACACCGCGCTCCAGATCACCCATATCGGCAAAGGCACAGCCGGCGTAGCCGAGCACATCGGTATCCTGGTTGTCCAACGCCACCGCGGTCTCAGCCGCCGCAATCGCTTCCGCCTGCCACGCTTCCCCGCTGACCAGTCCCACGAGGTGCCCGATAGCCAGGGTGAGCGCCAGGTAGGCATGGGCAAAAGCCAGCTCGGGGTCCCGGTCAATAGCCTGCCGCAGTAATTCGGCGGCTTCGGCGAAGCTGTCCTCACTCCATCCCTTTTGGCCCAGGATCGCATGCGCCCTGCGGTACAGTGCCCAGGCACCCAGGTCCACGGGTTTGCGTCTGCGCAAAGTCGCCAGCTCCGCGCGATTGAGCGCCGGTTCAATGCAGGCGACAATCTCGCGGACCAGCTCATCCTGCAATTCACCCACCCGGTCGAAGGGAATGACCCGCCGTTCAGACCATCGCATGTTCCCGGCGGCGGCTTCCAGGAGTTGTACGCTGACCCGCAAGTCACCCCCGCTGGCGCGCACCGAACCCTCAATCACGTAATCGACGGCCAGTTCCGCGGCGATTTGTTGAATGCTGAACTCGCCCTGGCGCAGGTGAGAGGTGGTATTGCGGGACAACACGAAGAAACCCGGAATACGCGCCAGCTGGATGCTGATGTCTTCGCCCAGGGTGTCGGCAATCCAGGTAATTGCGTCATCGCCCTGGCTGTGGGAAAAAGGAAGCACAGCGAGCACAGGGCGCTCGCTCTTCGCCACTGCGCCATCGGTAAAGAGGCAGATTGAACGCGCTGCTTCACGCATGGCCGCCGAACTGTTGCTGATCACAGCGGCGGCCGCGGCGCTACTGTTTGATGCCCGCTGTTCCAGCGGAGCCACGAAACGGTACCCCCGCCGGTTGAAGGTAGTGATGTATTGTTGCGATCGGCCGTCGTCCCCCAGGGCCCGCCGGGCCGCCTTGACCGCGCTGCTCAGGGTGGAGTCAGAGACGATTTTTCCCTCCCATAGATTATCCAGCAATTCCTGCCGAGAGATAATCCTGCTGCTATTCATGGCGAGATAGGCGAGCAGATCAAATACCTGGGGTTCCAGCGGCACCGGCAGGCCAGCGCCACGCAGCTCGAATAATTCCGTGTCCAGTTCAAAGTGGCCAAATGCCAGGATCATCTCTCTTTCTCGATAGCCCTGCTTCCAGACATTACGATAGCAAACAATCTCCACAGAATCCCCACAAAACTTCCAACCCCCCTGCAAGCGTGGCTCCGGCGCAAGCCGTAAACTCGTCCCATCAAAACCTGAACTGCTGCCAATGAGAGGACTATCGTCATGAGTGAACGTCAAATAAATCTGTGCTGGTTTATCACCGCGGTACTGCTGGGCCTCGGCCTGACCCTGTGGTCGCCAGGGTTGATTGGCGCCATCCTGTTCACCATTGGCCATAATGCCTG
The DNA here is from genome assembly GCA_024645065.1 of Cellvibrionales bacterium. GTDB lineage: Bacteria > Pseudomonadota > Gammaproteobacteria > Pseudomonadales > JAHEGP01 > JAHEGP01. Next base: position 42,747 of record JAHEGP010000001.1, read on the forward strand.
CTACCTGGCACTCAATCCCAATGCCAGCCACTTCAGCCTGCAGGTGCGCTTCGTGTATCTGGGCCTGCTGCTAGTCGGACAGCTACCTCACTGCCTGTGGATCAACTGGGTTCAACTGTTTGGCACCACCGCACTGATCACCGCGGGTTACTGCCCGCTGGCGCGGCTCCTGTGCCTGGCCAGCTGGAACCGATCCCTGCCACTGACCTGGTCCCTGGTGACAACCGTCCTCATGACCCCTCCGGTCAAAGGCAGCTTCAACCAGGTAGTCAATCCGCCACTCAACAAGCCTGGCGCGGCACCTTCCGTCAGCCAGCCTTAAAAACCGAAAACCCCCTGCAAGGAGGAACCACAATGTTCAATTCAACGAAATTGACTTCACCCCCTAAAAAAGCACCGGATACAGATGTCACCCCGGGCCGTATTCTCGGTGTGCTCTACGGCCTGCTGGCTTATGCCATCGGTATTGGCGGACTTGCCTACTTCATCCTCTTTGTCGGGGGCTGGTCGTTTCTGCCGGACCATGTGAACTCGGGCACACCCGGCCCCGCGGCGCAGGCCATTGCCATCAATCTTGGAATCATGTTGATCTTTGGCCTTCAGCACTCGGTGATGGCGCGCCCCGGATTCAAGCGGGCCTTCACCCGGATCGTGCCGAAGTCTGTTGAACGCAGTACCTATGTGTTGCTTTCAGGGCTGATGATGCTTTTCATTTCCCTGTGCTGGCAACCCGTTGCTGGCTCGCTGTGGAACGTTGAGAACCCGACCGGTCGACTGCTACTGACAGTGGGCTATGCCCTGGGTTGGGGCCTGTGTATCCTGTCGACCTTCGTTATCAACCACTTTGAATTGTTCGGGCTGCAACAGGTCTATTTCAGGCTGCGTAACAGGCCCGAGCCCAAACCCTGGTTTACCGATCGTTTTCTCTATCGGCTGGTACGCCACCCACTGCAGCTGGGAATTTTGATGGGTATCTGGGTGGT
>JAHEGP010000278.1 GCA_024645065.1 Cellvibrionales bacterium
TGGCACTCGCCGAGAATACGATGGAGAGCGTGGTAGTGACCGCGTCCCGTGTCGAACAGGATCTTTCGAGCGTCAGCTCCAGTATCAGTGTCGTTGGCCAGGAACAACTTGAACTGCTCGATGCGGTGCATCCCAATCAATTGTTTACCGCTGTGCCCGGAGCCTGGATAAGCCGAGGCAATGGCCAGGAGCACCTTACCGCCATTCGATCTCCGGTATATACCGGCCCCGGTAGTTGCGGCAACTTTTACATGGCCGAAGACGGCATACCGCTGCGCGGCACCGGCTTTTGCAATGTCAACCAACTGTTCGATGTGAATACCGAGCAGGCCCAACGAATTGAGGTACTGCGGGGACCCGGCACAACCAGTCATGGAGCGGATGCCCTGCATGGTGTTATTAATGTGATCAGCATGCCACCGGCTCCGGCGCCAGGGGGATCGCTCGACCTTGAATTGGGCCCCAACGACTACGGCCGCGCCAAATTCAGCTACAGCTATCTCAGCGGTGCCAATTTAGCGGGGCGGATCAGCTTCAATCTGGCCCAGGATGGTGGCTATCAGGATGATTCGGATTTCAGGCAAGAAAAAGTCAGTTTCCGCAACGATTATGATGGTGACGTCTGGCGGGTCGAGAGCCTGTTGAGCCTGAGCAATCTCGACCAGGATACCGCCGGCTATGTCGAGGGAGAAGATGCGTTTGAAGACGAGGATATCGCCACCAGCAACGCGTTTCCAGACGCCTATCGTGAGAACTCGACTGCGCGTTTTTATGCCCGCTTTATGCGAGAGTTTGGCAGCACGGGCTTGTTGCAGCTCACACCTTACTTCCGCTACATCGATAGTGAGTTTCTGCAGCACTTCCTGCCGGGACAGCCACTTGAGGAAAACCAACAGCAGGGATTCGGGATACAGTCCGGCTTCTACCAGAAAGCCTCCGATGCACTGGATTGGCGCGTTGGTGCCGACATTGAATATACTGACGCTGAATTGGTTCAAACCCAGTTCGAGACCGTGTCCTTCTCCGATATATTCCCCGTAGGCAAGCAATACGATTACACGGTCGATGCCATCTCAATCGGCGCCTATGCCGGTGTTGACTGGCAAGCAAGTCAAACCACGCTGGTCAACGCCGGGCTGCGCTATAACGGCATCTGGTACGACTATAACAACCGCATGATCGATGGCGCCACCACGGAAGATGGCACGCCCTGTGGTGACAACCCTTGCCGTTACTCTCGCCCTTCAGATCGGGACGATAGCTTCCGCAACTGGTCCTACGATCTGGGTTTTACCCAGGGTATCCACGAAAATCTGGATCTAACGGCAGGCTACAAGCACGGGTTCAGGCCACCCCAGGCGACCGAATTGTACCGGTTGCAGAATGGCCAGCAGACAGCCGACATCGAGCCTGAAGAAATCGATAGCCTTGAGCTGGGCCTCAGGGGCACTTTTGCTGCAGCTGATTTCAGTCTGGTTGGTTTTTGGATGTACAAGAAAAACGAGATATTCGCTGACTCCGAGCGCCGCAATGTCAGTGATGGCGAGAGCCGCCACTACGGAATTGAGTATACCCTTGGCTGGCGGCTTGGTAAGCAATGGTCAGTGCAACTGAATGGAACCTATGCTCGCCATCTGTACGCCAACGATCCCGACACCACCGGAGTCGGCCCCGAAGTCGATATCAAGGGCAACGATATCGACACTGCACCCCGGCGCATGGGTTCGTTGCGGCTGCTTTGGGATTTCAGCCGCCAGGGACGTGCCGAGTTGGAATGGGTCCATATGGGAGCCTACTACCTCGAACCCACCAATCAGTTCAGCTATGAAGGCTATGACCTGTTGAACCTCCGCGCCCGCTACCAGTTTACGCCGCGCCTGGGTGGCGGCTTTCGCCTCACCAACCTGGCGGACGTGAAATACGCTGAGCGCGCCGATTATGCGTTCGGGAATTATCGCTATTTTGTCGGTCAACCGCGCAGCCTGTTCGCGGATATTGCCTTCAGCTTCTGAGCTTTGGTGACCGCATGGGTATTGGAACCCTGCCAGGGGATGAATGACGGCCCTTCCCGGCTCCGGGGAGCGCAGCAGGGCTGTTAACTGGCGCTTGTCAGGCCGATGTATCCATGGCTGTTAGCCGCTGAAGTTGCTTGATTGCCCGTTTCATTGGGGTTCGCGAGTCGACCAACACCACCGCGCCTCTCTCCTTACCTGTGGGCTGCTCGAAAGAGCTGAGTTGCCTCTGCATGACCTCGACATTTGCCTCGGATGGGTCATTCTTGCGCCGATTGCGTTTCTTGATTCGCCTCGCCAACTTGTCAGGCGCAGCCTCACACTGGAGGATTGCAAAAGGAATACCCAGCTCTTCTGCCAGGAGCCGATAGGGCTTGCGCTGCTTCCGGCGCAGGAAAGTCGCGTCGACTATGCAGGGAAAGCCCGCCTTGAGGCACGCCACCGCCAGCTCGTACAGGCGCGAGAAAGTCGCGGCACTGGCCTCGGCCGAATAAATTCCGCCGCCGACGGCAGAGTCGCTGCTACTCTCCGGCGCCAGGCCGTAAAGTCGCTTGCGCTCCACGTCTGAGCGCAAGCGGATTGCCCCGGTGGCCTCGAACACAGCCTTGGCTACGGTTGACTTTCCACTGCCCGACACACCGCAGGTAATCGCAAGGAATGGCGGCGGCGGGCTTGCGAAACGCAGCGCCAAATCAAGATACCGAAGAAAATCGCCATAGCCTTCAGTCTCTTTAAATCCCGGGTCAGCGGGTTCGTATCGCATCAGGCTGACTTTGGCACGCACCATCGCGTAGTAGCAGCGATACCAGTTCAGCAGGGCCAAACCGGGATAGTCCCCGCTGTACTCCAGATAATCATTGATAAGTTGCCGCGCTTGCGCCAACAAGCCCCTGGCTTCACAGTCCATTGCAAGAAATGCCAATTCGGCAATGGTATCCATCACGCGAAACTCTTGGTTGAATTCAATGCAATCAAAAAAGGTCAGCTGTCCGTCGACAACTGCGATATTGCCAAGGTGAAGGTCTCCATGACAGTCCTTGATGTTACCCAGCGCAATTCGCCGCACCATCGCCGGCATCTGCTGCGCGATACGGTCATTCGACCAGCGCTGCAAACCTGCCAGTTGCTCGCAGATTTCAGCCGCGAGGGGGTAGCGGCCAATTTGCTCAAAATTTTGCAACATCGCGTCCTGGATCACCAATGGGGTGCCCGGCCCCGATGGCGGGTAGACAGATTCAAGCGCCGTATGGGTCTGCGCCAACAACTGGCCGAGATCTCTTGTCAGCGTTGCGGTCAGGCCGTCATTCGCGGCGATTGTGGACAACAAGGCTTGATCGTCAAACTGACGCATCTTTACCGCATAATCCACGACTTCCCCGCTACCCTCAACTTGCAGGCCATCTCCCCGGGTAAGGGGCACAACTGCCAGATAAAGTGACGGCGCGAAGCGCCTGTTCAAACGCAACTCCTCCTCGCAGAAATGTTTGCGCGCAGCCAAAGTGGAAAAGTCCAGAAAGCCAAGATTTCTGGGCTTTTTAACCTTGTAGGCGAACTCCCCGGTCAGGAAAACCCAGGATATATGGGTTTCACGCAGTTCTATACTGTCCACCGGGTGGGGATAGGCTTCCGGGCACAGCAATGAGCTTACGATATCGTTCGACATTCTGGACGGGCCTCTTACTAAATCCGCGCCAATTGACGACAGAACATGACGAGAATCACCCTCAGAAATCAAGGTGAGGGATAAAGCCGGCCAAACGAAACCCCGGTGCCCGGGAAGCCAGCTTATCAGGTTGCTGCCTAGTACTCTTTCAGGGTGATATTGTCGCATGCAGAGCTTACCAGATGATTCAAGTCAAGGCGTAGCCTGCAGGAAATGGCGCGCCCTTTTCAAAGGCTGCAACGATGGATTGGAGCATC
>JAHEGP010000279.1 GCA_024645065.1 Cellvibrionales bacterium
AGGATCTGCGACCGGTGGTCTACGTGTTGACCGAGCTTTCCGGCCGCACACCGGCCGAGGTCATTGCCGATGTGGATGCGGATATGGGGAACGGCAGCAGCGGCGATGCCGATGTTAACCCCGACTGGCGCACGCGCAGCTTTCTCAGCAGCGGCGGCGGCGACCACTGGCAGTTGCCCGATAATATCGAGGTCAGCTGGACCGGCGAGGGCGAATGGGATATCACCATCGACGTGTTCCGGGATATGGGGCTGGCCTTTGCCTTTGCCCTGGTGGCGATCTTTTTCGTGCTGCGCATGCAAACCGCATCCACTGCACTATCACTTATCATCATGTCGGCTATCCCGTTGACGATCATCGGCATCATGCCGGGTTTCTGGCTGCTCAACCAATTTGGCGAGCGGGTTATCGCCGGCGCTCCTGAACCGGTGTTATTTACTGCCACGGCCATGATTGGCATGATTGCTCTGGCCGGTATCGTGGTTCGCAATTCACTGATCCTGGTAGAATTTATTACCCAGGCAAGGGCCACCGGGCTGGCGTTGCGCGACGCCCTGGTGCAAGCCGGCGCAGTGCGTATGCGCCCCGTCCTGCTCACCGCGGGCACCACTTTGCTGGGTAACCTGATTATCACTCTTGACCCTGTTTTCAGCGGCCTCGCGCTGGCCATCATCTTTGGCATCATCGCATCAACCCTGTTTACCCTGGTCGTTGTACCGGTGGTGTACATGCTGGTATTCGATAAACCGGCGGACAACACGAGCATAAACCATGCCTAACCCCGTGAAAAAAACCCTCATGCCGATTGCTGCAGTGGTCATTTTGCTGCTTATGGTGGCCTGGATGGCCGGGCTGTTCAGTGACAGGATTGAGCCGGGCCTCAATTCGGCACCGGCTCATGGCGCCGAGCAGGCAATAACCGTTGGCGCAACCGAGGTCGCTGTTATCGAGCCGGTGCCCGCATCGGTCGAAGCCAAGCAAGCCACCGTGATTTCGTCTCGTATCCTGGCGCGCATCAATAAAATTCATGTCCGGGCGGGCGATTCCGTAGGCACCGGTGAGTTGCTGATCGAGCTTGAAAAATCGGACCTTGAAGCCAAGGCCCAGCAAGCGACCGAGCAGGTTCGGGCAGTGTCAGCTCGACTGCGAGAAGCCCGGCAAAACCTTGATCGCATCACCGAGTTGTACCAGCGCAAGCTGGTAGCGCGGGCCGAGCTGGATCGCGCCAAGGCCAACTACGACAGCCTCAAAGCCGAGCTCGCCGGAGCCAGGCAGGCCGGCGAGGAAGCCGGGGCAGCCCTGGCGTTCAGCGAGATCCGTGCGCCCATTGACGGCCGTGTGGTAGACCGTTTTGCAGAACCCGGCGACACCGCCTCCCCCGGCGCTAAACTGCTATCGCTATACAATCCGCTGACGCTGCGGGTCGAGGCCCAGGTGCGGGAACAACTGGCACTGGCATTGGAACTCGGCCAGGGGCTGCTGGTTGATATTCCGTCGCTGCACAAGACCGTCGATGCCGTCATCGAGGAGCGGGTGCCAGCCGCCGACCCGGGTTCGCGCAGCTTCCTGGTAAAGGCCAGGGTGCAATACGACAAGGACATGCTGCCCGGTATGTACGCTCGGATGCTGGTACCGGCGGGTACCGAGCAAAAGCTGCTGATCCCCGCTGACCGGGTGGTTCCGGTTGGCCAACTCAATCTGGTATGGGTGCTGCAAGACGGCCAGGCGTATCGGCGCTTTGTGCGGGTGGGAAAATCCCTCGGCGACCAGGTCGAAATCCTCGCGGGGCTTGCCCCGGGTGATCAGCTTCTTCCCCACCAATAACCGCTGACGCATTGCCGCTGGAATGCACCCGAATGGCCGCGCCAGCAACCCCGATCAACCGATTCGGGGCATACCGGGCTAGCAATCAAAGTGGGAATCGAGCTATGCTCATCGCTGGCTAGCGCCCGACCAAACCAACAACCATAATCACGCGTGCTGCCCGCAAGGACGAGTCTTTCGCCCATGAAAATCGCTATTCTCCAGACAGATACTGTCCGCCCGGAGTTCGCCGCCAGGTATGGCCAATACCCGGAGATGTTTGCCCGGCTATTGCGCCAGGCGGAACCGACCCTCGAGTGGGATGGCTTTGATGTCGTGCACATGGAATACCCGGCAAAGCTCGACGCTTACGACGCATTCCTGATAACCGGCTCCCGCTTCAGTGTCTATGAGGACCTGCCCTGGATTCGGCGGCTCCAAAATTTTGTACTCCAACTCCACCAACAACGCAAAATCATCATCGGGATCTGCTTTGGTCATCAACTGGTGGCCCAGGCGCTGGGAGGAAAGACCGAAAAAGCGACAGTTGGCTGGGGGGTGGGGGTGCATGCTGCGCACTGGTACCAAAAGCCGGACTGGGCTCGGGACGCTGACGACGAGTTCCGATTACTGGTCAGCCACCAGGACCAGGTTACCCGGCCCGCCAGCGGCAGTGAAGTGCTGGCGGGCAGCGACTTTTGCCCCAACGCAGTATGCCAAATCGGCGACCATATCCTCACTTTCCAGGGGCATCCGGAATTTGTCCTTGGCTATTCCCGCGACCTGATGCAGATGCGCAGCGAACAACTGGGAACAGCTGTCTTCCAGACCGGGATGGCGTCCTTGCAGGAATCCACCAACCAGTTGCAGGTCGCACACTGGATCATCGCATTCATTAAACGGGGAGCAGACAATCATGACAATGGCCTTTAGATCGAGCTGGTTGCTGGTGGCAGGGTTGATTCTTGCATCCGGATTACTCTACCTGCTGTTGCATGACAAACCGACGACCGACACAACCGTAAACCACCGGCCCGCGAAAGGGAACTCCTACCCCATCGTGCTGGTGCACGGCTTTACCGGCTGGGGCCCGGATGAAATGGGGGGTTACAAGTATTGGGGCGGGCGCAAAAGCATCGAAGACATGCTCAAGGAAGCCGGCCACCCCACCCATACGGCAGTGGTTGGGACGGTGTCGAGCAACTGGGATCGGGCTTGCGAGCTCTATGCCTACATCAAGGGGGGCAGGGTCGATTATGGCGCCGCCCATGCCAGCAAATATGGGCATGAACGCTATGGGCGAACGTTTCCCGGATTACTGCCAGACTGGGGACAAAGCGGGGAACACAGCAAGGTCCACCTCGTAGGCCACAGCCAGGGCGGCCAGACCATTCGTGTACTCAGCTACCTGCTGGACCAGGGCAGTGTTGCCGAGCAACTCGCTGCGGACGCGGGAGGTAGCGACCTGAGTCCCCTTTTCAAGGGTGGCCACGAGATGGTCCACAGTATCACCACGCTCGCAACCCCCCACGACGGCACCACCCTGGCGCTGATGCTCAGGGACCAGGCCGGGCTGTTACTGAACTGGGTGCTGACCCTGGCCACCTACATCAACGAAACACACATCGAAAATTCAACCTACGATTTCAAAATCGACCAATGGGGCATCAGCCAGCGCGTCGGCGAAACCAACGAGGAATATCGTGAGCGCCTGCTGCAGAGTGAGATCTGGGATCAACCAGACATCAGCATCTGGGATTTGCAACCGGCAGGCGCCATCGAACTCAATCGTAACTACCCGAGCGTCGACTCGGTTTGGCATTTCAGCTGGGCAGCTGACGACACCCGTCTGGGGCCATTGAAGGAAGGCTACATCCCACATGTCGGCATGAACATGGCGTTTGTAGCGACCTCGCTGGCGCTGGGAAAGTACCTGAATCTTACCCCCGGCCCCGGCATGCCAATACTCGATCAAAGCTGGTGGCCCAATGACGGTTTGGTCAATAGCCGCTCGATGCGAGGGCCGCAGCTGGGTATCGAAACGGAAGTCATCAATGTAGCAGAGCTGGAAGAAACCCCGACCTACCAGCCCGGTCGCTGGTACTTTATGGGCACCAAGTACAAATGGG
>JAHEGP010000068.1 GCA_024645065.1 Cellvibrionales bacterium
CTATGCGCTTGCCGCGGATACCGGCGGAGGTTTCCTTATCGGTGGCGACGGGCTGGTCGGGATACAACTTGAGGCCATCGATATTGGGCACGAATAACGGCGGCAGCTGTGATGCCATCACGCCGTGGGCCTGCAGTTCGATGGTGCGGGTAATCGAATCCCCAAGCTGCAGTTGTTGGGGATCCTGACTCCACTGCTCGGTCAGGGTAACGTTATTGGCCGGCAGCCACTCCGAGGGGGCAATACCCTCGGGAATGTCCAGCACATTGATGGTGAGCGGTTCGGTGCGCCGCAATATCCGCTTGCTTCGACCCATCATCGGGTCGAACATCGAGCGAGGCCGGGTCGACAACACCTCCGCTACCAGGCTGAGGGGATCAATCACCAGTTCTCCCGGTATGTTGGGGAATATCGCGTAACGGTACTCGGTGACATCATAGCGACGGCCGCCGCGAACCTGCTGGAAGCTCGACTCCCCCAGCTCGCGCACGATGGCCTGATCCAGCTCAGGCTCTTCAAGCCGGAAACGCGCAGACTGGGTCATACTGACGCGCAGTGTCAGTACCACCTGAGCGGTGACGTATACGATATTGTCCGAGAGTTCAGCCTCGAGTATGACGTTGTCATCGCTGGCCGCTGCGGAATTGCCGCCCTGGCGCCTGACATTGATTTCGATGATTTGGGTTTCCTCATCGCCAACCTTGATTGGCGGAATACTGGTAGCGCCGGAACTTTTCGGCATCAGTTGTACCACCCAGGTGGTGGAATTGATCATTTCGCCATTCACGATTGAGCTTCTGTGGTTCTGGCTGGAACCGAACACATGAAAGTCTTGTTCCAGGGGAGTCAGGTCGGGGCGGGTCAAGACGCTGATCTCGTCGAGGCTGATGGTAAGCGTAAAGGACTCATTCATGGCAATGTCAGTGCGGTCAACCGAGGCAGTTACTTCGGCCCATGACAGCGGCACAAGCAGCAACAGGATCAACAGCAGGTAAACCCGCTGCACAATGGCATGCATCAATAGCGCTCCCTGGTAGTCTGGTCGCCACGTTGCTGGCGCTGGCGATACTGGTAATTGAATTTGCGTTGTAGCAGGTCACCCGGTTCGTCGGGAATCTGGCGCAGCCACTGCTGGAGCCGCTCGTCTTCTTCAGATGCCCTGTCGCTGGACCCTTTGGCCTGGTCATCGGTGCCGGGTTTCGGGGCTTCGGTCTCGGCTTGCTGACCTGCCTGCTGGTCACCCGTTTGATCTCGTTGTTGTTCCGGCTCCGAAGCTTGCTTCTGTTCGCCGGGGTCGCGCTCCCCGGATTGTTTGTCGTCCGAGGCTTGCCCGGAGTCATCGGCCCCGGTGCCTGAATCGTCCCTTTCTGGCTGGCCTGAATTGTGCCGTTGATCGCCTTCCTGGCCCCGGTTTTGCTGCTGCTCCTGCCCCGAATTTTGCGGCTTGCCCTCCTGATTATCGCCCTGCTCGTCCTCCTGGTTATCGCGCTGGCGATCGTCCTGCTTGTCCCCGGACTGAGGCTGTTGCTGCTGCTGTTGCTGTTGCTGCTGCTGTTGCATCAGTTTTTCAAGCTGCGCGCGATTACTGGCGGCGTCTTCATTGCCGGGGTCGAGCTCCAGGGCGCGATCGTAGGCTGCAATTGCCTGCTGAAGATCGCCGCCGCGAGCAAGGGCATTGCCGCGGTTATAGTGGCCGTCACTACTGTCGTCCGTCGCAAAGGCTTCCGCAGCTCCACTGTAGTCGCCGGCGCGATAGCGGGCTGCTCCCTGCCATTGTGGTTCTGAGAAGGTCTCTGCAGCCTGCTCGGCCTCTCCCTTCTCCAGCAGCGAGAGGCCCTGCTGGTCATCGGTCAGCCACAAATCGGACCATGAAAATGCGTAGCCTGATTGACTTGGTAATAACAGACCGGCGCCAACCAGGCCCAGCAACCAGCCGCGCCTGAATGCCAGCAGCGCCAGGGGCAGCAGGCCGAGGGCCAGCCACGGCCCGGCGTCCAGCCAATGGTCAAACTGCTGGCTTTTGTCGGCCGCCTCGACCCCCGGGTTTGCCAGGTCGGCGGGGCCGGGTTGGAGCAATTGCTCGATGTCGCGGTCATTGAAACCGCTGCGCTGGTAGCGTACAGGACCTGTCAGTGCCCAGCGGGCAAGTTCAGCGTCATTGAGGCGCGCCACCACCATGGCGCCAGCGGAGTCCTTCAGGAACCCGCCGCGGGTGAGGGGAATGGGGGCGCCGGCTGCTGTGCCAATTCCAAGAATGCTGAGGCGCAGCGCGGCGTTTGTGGCACCTTGTTCCAGCGCCGCAAAATCCTCGGCTGGAATACCATCGGTCACAAACAGAACCCGGGCAGACTCGACCGGGCTGTTCGCCACCAGTTCGGCGGCGAGCTCCAGCGCACGAATCGGCTGGTTGCCCATACTGGGCATCGTGCCGGGCTCCAGTGACGGGAGCAATAATGCGATGGTTTCGGCGTCATCGGTCAATGGAGTGACCACATGGGCATCATCGGCGTAGGCGACCAGGGCCGTCATGCCCTCGCTGCGCAGTCGCAGCACATCGAGTATCTCGCGCTGCGCCCTCACCAGCCGCGAGGGCTTGACATCCTCAGCATACATCGAGGGCGACAAGTCCAGCAGGATGACCAGTGCGTCCTGTTTCTGGTAAACAGGCTGGGGCAATTTCACCCAGGAGGGGCCGGCCAGCGCGATGATAGCCATCAACCAGGCAATGGCCAGCAGCCACAGTGGTAGCTTGCTGGCGACCCCGGTGGAACCCTCGCTGAGGGCCGGCAGCAGCTCAGGCGCGATCACCTGGGTCCAACTCCCTGCTGGCTTGAGTCTGCGTCGCCACAGTTGCCGCAACAGCAGGCCAAGCAGCGGCAATCCCAGCAGCCAAAGCGGGCGCATGAAATGAAAATCCAGCAGCTTATCCACGGCGCCAGTTACCTGTCTTTGCGCCGGGCCAGGCCCAGCGAATGCTCAGAAGGATACTGCTGAGCAGGGCCAGTGCGAGGGGCCAGTGGGCCAACGCGGCCCGGGGGCGAAAGGTCAGCTGGTCTTCGCCTGTGGGCTCCAATTGGTCTAGCAAGCGGTAAATGGACTCCAGCTCCCGGGTATTGGCAGCGCGAAAATACTGACCTCCGGTGATGTCTGCGATCATTTGCAGGCTCTTCTCGTCGAGGTCTGCCGACGGGTTGATGCGCCGCGAGCCGAGGGGGGTGCCGAATATCCCCGCGATTTCCATTTCATTGGCGCCGACGCCAATGGTGTAGATTTTTATGCCGGCGCTTACCGCCAGCTCGGCTGCCTTCACCGGATTTATATTGCCCGCGGTATTGGCGCCGTCGGTCAGCAACACGATGACCCGGCTTTGCTCCGGGCGCTCCAGCAAGCGCTTTACCGCCAGCCCGATAGCATCGCCGATCGCTGTGTATTTACCGGCGAACCCGGGTTGTGACTCCAGCAGCAAGGTGCGCAGGGTTGGCAGGTCGAAAGTCAGGGGGACATGGCTGTAGGCCTGGCTGCCGAACAAAATCAAACCGAGTTTGTCTCCCTGGCGGCGCTCTATGAACTCGCTCAAGACGGCCTTTACCGCGTCGATACGCGATGCAGCCTGGCCGTTAACCTGCATGTCTTCGATAGTCATCGATTCAGACAGGTCAACCGCCAGCAGCATCTCCCGGCCCGATATCGGCTGGTTGACGGGCTCTCCCAACCAGCTGGGCTGGGCGGCGGCAGCGACCAGCAACAACCAGCACAGTATGGCGAGCACCCAGCTTGTTACGCCGCTTGCCCGGTTTACCCTGGAGCCGCCCGCAAGCGCTTGCCACTCATGGTAGAAAGGTACGCGCAGGGCAAGCTGCTTCCTGTGAGCGGCAGGCAGCAACAAGCGGATCAGCAGTGGCAATGGCGTCAGCCAGAATACCTGTGGTAATTCGAAAGTCAGCATAGCGAGCCTAAAATTTCCCCTGCGCGCTTATCCAGGCCTGTGCGAACTGGTAGAGAGCAGCGGCATCCGCGCCAACTTCCCTGCTGTACGACTGTTCCAGGGCAAGCCGAAGGTTTTCCCGAATAGCGGCGTCGCGGTCCTGGGCCAGGAAGTCGGCCCACTGTTTGCCGCTGAGGGCAGCGACCCGGGAAGGTTCGTAGCATTGCATGGCCACGCGCTTCAGCAGCGCCGAAACCGCTTGCACAAAAGCCGGTTTATCGCCCCGCGACTGATAATCCTGATAGTACTGCTCGAGCTCGAGCAGCGCCGCACTGCGGTATCGGGGCCTGCCTCTGCGCCGGCGATAGGCCTGAAGCATTCGCCCTAGAAAGGGGGTGAGTACAAGCAGCGCCGCAAGCAACCACCAGCCTGGCGCGGGCGGCCACCAGCCGGGATTCTCGGGAAGGTGTATGTCGCGCAGCGCGGCCAGCGGGTCATCAGGCACTGCGCGCCCTCCTGCGGTTGCGCTTGAACAAGCGACCCAGGGCATCCAGGGCGTTTTCAGTTGTGCTGATTTCAGCGAGGAGAATGCCGAGCCGTCCCAATTCGGTGTGCAGCGAGTCCACCCTTTGCTGTGTCTGCTCGCGGTAGCGTTGGCGTCGGGTGCTACCGCCGGTAGCGATTTGAGTCTGATCCGTCCCATTGCTGATCGGGTAGATGCCGTCCGGCGGCAGTTCGCGTTCGAGGGGATCGAAAACGCCGAATGCGGTGACGCTGTTATGGCGTGAGATTTCGTACAATTGCCGCAAGCCGTCCTGGTTGAGGTCGCAAAAATCCGATATCAGGTAGATAGAGTTTCCGGTCTTGGCAATCCGGCGCAGGTCAGTCAGTGCTTCAGTAAAGCCCACCCTGTTGCTATCGTCAGCGGGGTTTGTCGGCTGCAGTTGTCGGTTGAGCTGATCCAGGCCTGCAAGCATTTTCAAGACTGCCTTGTCGCTTCGCTGGGCCTTGAATTCCAGTATTTCCTGGCAACCCAGCACCAGGCCTCCAACCCGGTCCTTGCGCCTCAGGGCGGACCAGGCCAGTAGTGCTGCGATGTTGGCCGCCTGGACTGACTTGAAGCGCACCTGGCTACCAAAAAACAGGGTGTTGCGCTGGTCGCAAAGAATGAGTACCGGGCGTTCCCGCTCCTCGGTAAAGGTTTTGGTATGGGGGATAGTGGTGCGGGCCGTGACCCGCCAATCGATATTGCGCACATCGTCGCCGGGCTGGTAGCCGCGCACCTCGTCAAAGTCCATGCCGCGGCCCTTGAGGCGAGTTTGGTAGGGGCCCGCCAACTGGCGCGTGGCTTTGCGATTGGGTGCCAATGCTAGCGACTCGGCGGCACTTTTCAGTGCGATCAAGCCGTCCAGCCGGGTGCGTATTCCGACCAGGCCCGAGGGCTTTTGCTCGAGTGTCAGGGCTTTTCCCATGTTTCAGGCCACCGGCAAGCGCTGGACAATGCGATCGATGACATCATCCGCGCTGATGTCGTTAGCTTCGGCGTCGAAGCTGAGAATGATCCGATGGCGCAGGACCTCCTTGGCCACCGCTTGAATATCGTCGGGGCTGACATAATCCTTACCCTGCAGCCAGGCGTGGGCCCGGGCGCAACGGTCGAGGGCTATGGTGCCACGGGGACTGGCGCCAAAGCTCAACCACTGCTTGATCTCGCTGTCGTTGGCAACGCCGGATCGCGTGGCCAGGATCATTTGCACAATATAGTCTTCCAGCGTGTCGGAAAGGTGCAGTTCCAGAATCTCGCGGCGGGCGGCGAAAATCGTTTGTTGCGAGATGTGTACCTCGGCGCTTGCATCAGGCGTATCGTGCTCCTCGCTGCGCGCTAGCTGCAGGATCGCCTTTTCCGCGCTGGCAGTGGGGTAGTCGATGTTCACTTGCATCAGGAAGCGGTCTAGCTGGGCCTCCGGCAGTGGATAGGTGCCCTCCTGCTCTATCGGGTTCTGGGTCGCCATTACCAGAAACAGCTCCGGCAGTGAGTAGGACTTTCGGCCGACACTCACTTGCCGCTCCGCCATTGCCTCGAGCAGGGCGGACTGGACCTTGGCAGGGGCCCGATTGATCTCGTCGGCCAGTACCAGGTGATGGAAAACCGGGCCGGGCTGGAAGGCAAAACTGCCGTCCTCCGGGCGAAAAATATCGGTTCCCGTGATATCACCGGGTAACAGGTCAGGAGTGAACTGGATGCGATGGAAGGTACCCTCGATCGCATCGGCCAACAATTTGATAGCGCGGGTCTTGGCGAGGCCGGGTGCTCCTTCAACCAGCAGGTGACCGTTGGCCAGCAGCGCGATCAGCAATCGATTGGTAAGCTGCTCCTGGCCGATAATTTTGCTGTTCAGCCAGTTGCCGAGCTGCTGTATTTCTGATCTGTAATCCATAGCCTGTCAGGTCCGCTAGAATTGGCTGCGAAATTGTACTTGAGTCAACGCCTATCGCAAAATTTGCTGTGAACGATGGGATAAAAACGTAGTATTGTGAAAAAATAAGTTCGCGCGATATGCCTTAAGACAACCTTCGTCAGTGGAGTTCCCATGGTCCTGATAACAGATAAAGACAAATTCAACGATCAGATGGAGCAAGAAATCACCAAGCGCGTAAGACCCGAGCTGCAGCAATCCGTACGCAGTTTTGGGCAACTGTTTTTTGCCAACTTCCCGCTGGAGGAGTTGCGCAACCGGGAACTTGCCGATGTTTTCGGAATACTCTATTCCAACTGGATGATCGTCCAGGAGTTCGACGGTAAAGGGTCTCATATTGAAATTCTTAACCCCGCCCACGAATTCCATGGATGGCAGTCCAACAAGACTGTAATCCAGGTGCTGGCTATCGATAAACCGTTTCTTGTCGGGTCGATTCTTGGCGAACTCAATGCCCGGGAAATCGTGATACACACGATCCACAATACCGTGATTCACACCCGGCGCGATGACGACCATCAACTGCTGGAATTGGCCGGTCGCGACGATTCCCGTGACGGCTTTGTCAGCGAAGCCTTGATCTATCTTGAAATCACGCGCAACAGCTCCCGGGAGTTTAGTGACGACCTGAAGGCGACTTTGCGAGAGATACTGGACGAGGTGGGCACTGTCGTGGGCGATTGGCAGGCCATGGCTCAACACGCCAAGGATGCAATTCCTGAAGTGATTGCAACAAAGGCGATGCTGGATGATCCGGCCGTTGTCGACGAGTCGGTGCTGTTTGCGCAATGGATCCTGGCTAATCACTTTACCTTTCTCGGATACCAACAGTTGCAACTCAGGCAAGTGGATGGAGATACCCGGTTGCTTGCCGATGAAGCCAGCAACCTCGGCCTGGTTGCCTGTGGCTACGGGGTCTTGCCGGCTGCGTTGCGTAACGATTTGCTGCAAAGTTACCGAGAAAACCCCCAGCAGATACTCGGGTTCGGTCGCTACCGGTTCCAATCACGGGTGCACCGTCGCAACTATCCCGAGCTGGTTGTGATCTGGCGTTTCGATGAAGAGGGCCAGCTGACCGGCGCCCACTGCTTGATGGGGCTGTTTACCTCGCTGGTGCACACGGCCTCCGTGCGCAGTATCCCGATAATTCGCAACAAGGTCGATAGCGCGCTGTCCCGCGCCGGATACAGACCCAACAGCCATAACGGCAGGGAGCTAATCAGGATTCTCGAAACCTTTCCCCGGGGTGAATTATTTCATATCGACGAAAATAGCCTGTTCAGCCTGGTGATTGCGATTTTTCGTATCCGGGAGCGACGTCAGGTCAGACTGTTTATGGCGGTGGACCCGGTATTCGGGTTTGTCTCCTGTCTGGTATATGTGCCCCGTAACCTGTTTCGCACCGAGCTGCGCATCGCGATGCAAGACATCATCGGCAGCGCGGTCAACGCCACCGACGGGGATTTCAACAATTTCTTCTCCGAGTCGGTACTGGCACGAACCCACTTTTTGTTCCGCGTCGCGCCGGGCTACGATCCCCGCGTCGATGTGAGCGCGCTGGAGCAGGAGTTGGTTTTTGCGGCGAAGTCCTGGCAGGAACATTTGCGCGAGGCGCTGATCGACGAGCTCGGCGAGGAGCATGGCAGCCTTGAAGTCAACGAGTTTCTCGAGGCGTTTCCGCGCTCCTACGAGGACGACAATGAGCCACGTATAGCGGTTTACGACATTCAGCAGATTCGCAGTTTGAGCACCGCCAACCGGATTGGCATGAGCCTCTACCGGGCGTTGGAGGACGCAGCAGACCTGCTGCGTTTTCGCCTCCTGCGAGAGGGCGAACCGCTGATCCTGTCCGACGTTATCCCGATCCTGGAAAATTTTGGTTTGCGAGTGGTCGCCGAATCCTCCTACCTGATCAAACCACGGACCATTGGCAAGTGTTGGCTGCAGGAGTTTACCCTGCAACACAAAAGCATGGACAAGATCGACCTGGAAAACGTGGGCTCGAATTTCAAACGCGCGTTTTATCGTATCTGGAGTGGCGACTCGGAAAACGATGCGTTTAACCGCCTGCTGTTGGCTGCCCGGCTCGACTGGCGCCAGATCAGCCTGGTGAGAGCCTATGCCCGCTACATGAAGCAACTGTCCTTTCAGTTTGGCGAGGCGTACATTGCCGATACCCTGTTCAGCAACTCAGCCATCGCAGCACGTCTTGTGGACTTCTTTGAGCAGCGCTTCGATCCGGGCCCCGGAGTAGACAATGCGCTCCGGGATTCTCGGCAAAGCGACTGTCGGGAGCAGATTCTCAGCAGCCTCGATCAGGTGCTCAGCCTGAATGAGGATCGGGTACTGCGGCATTTCTTCACCCTGATCAGCGCTACCCTGCGGACCAACTATTTTCAAACAGGCGACGCTGGCGATTTCAAAAATTTTATATCCCTCAAAATCAACACGTCGGCCATAGATGAGGCGCCCTTGCCGAGGCCGGAGTTCGAAATTTTTGTCTACAGCCCTCGTATGGAAGGCGTGCACCTGCGGGGTGGCAAGGTTGCCCGCGGCGGTTTGCGGTGGTCAGACCGTTACGAGGACTTTCGCACAGAAGTACTGGGTCTGGTGAAAGCCCAGCAGGTGAAGAACGCCATCATCGTACCTGTGGGTGCCAAGGGGGGCTTTGTCTGCAAGCGCTTACCTGGCGTCGAATTCCGTGACGAGCGCCAGGCCGAGGGGATCGCTTGTTACCAGACCCTGATTCGCGGCATGCTGGACATCACTGATAACCTGGTTGCCGGCAAAATTGTGCCACCCCCCCAAGTGGTGCGCCACGATGCCGACGACGCTTATCTGGTGGTCGCTGCCGACAAGGGCACGGCGACATTCTCGGATATTGCCAATGCGGTCGCTGCCGAGTACCGCTTCTGGCTGGGCGATGCGTTCGCATCAGGCGGGCAGTTCGGTTACGACCATAAAAAGATGGGAATTACGGCTCGCGGGGCCTGGGTTTGTGTCCAACGCCATTTTCGCGAGCTGGGCCTGGATATCCAGAAGACCGAATTTACGGTCATCGGGATCGGCGATATGTCGGGGGATGTTTTCGGCAATGGTATGTTATTGTCGGAGCATATCCGGCTCACCGCTGCCTTTAATCACCTGCATATATTTATCGATCCCAATCCCGATGCCGCGGTGTCCTTTGCTGAACGTCGACGATTGTTCGAACTGCCGCGCTCGGGCTGGTCGGACTACAATACCAGGCTGCTTTCCAGCGGTGGTGGAATTTTTTCGCGCGCCGCCAAGTCTATTGTGATTTCACCGGAGATGGCCGAGCGCTTTGCCATCGAACAGACTCGCTTGTCACCAGACCAGCTGATTCGCGCCCTGCTCAAGGCGCCGGTCGACCTGCTCTGGAACGGTGGTATCGGCACCTACGTCAAGAGCCGGCAGGAATCCGACACCGATGTGGGTGACAAGGCCAACGACTATGTGCGCGTTAACGCCTCCGATCTCGGTGCCAGGGTCGTGGGGGAGGGTGGCAACCTGGGTATTACCCAGTTGGCGCGGGTGGAATTCGCCCTTGCCGGTGGGGCTATAAATACAGACTTCATCGACAATGCCGGTGGGGTCAATTGCTCTGACCACGAGGTAAATATCAAAATCCTGCTCGACGACCAGGTGCGCAATGGCGATCTCACCATCAAGCAGCGCAACCAGCTGTTGGTGGAAATGACCGATGAAGTTTCGCAGCTGGTGTTGCTGGGTAACGACAAGCAAGCCCAGGCACTCAGTGTGGCTCATTCCCGATCGAGCAGGGGCATGGAGGAGTTTATCCGCTTTATCCAGTCCCTGGCCGCCGATGGGCACCTCGATCGGGAGCTTGAATTCATCCCGGATGACGAGCAACTGCGTAGCCGCAAAGCGGTTGATATCGGATTCACCCGCCCTGAACTGGCGGTATTGACTGCCTACAGTAAAGCGCGGCTCAAGCAGACCCTGGTAGACAGCACCCTGCCGGAGGATCCAGTGGTTGCCAGTGTCCTTGCAGAGGCCTTTCCCGACCTTATCAACCAGCGTTTTGGAGAAGCCCTGAAGGAGCATCGCCTGCGCCGCGAAATCATTGCGATGCGAGTGGCCAACGACATGATCAACAGCGGCGGCATAACGTTTGCCCACCGTCTCAAGGAATCCACCGGCGCCAGCGACGAAGCCATAGCTCGCGGTTTCATGTTCGCCTCCCGGGTCTACCGCCGGGACCAGTTTCTTGCGGCCGTGAACGCCCTGGATTTCAAAGTCGATACCGCGATTCAATATCAGATGCTCGATCGCACCAGCGGTCTGCTGCGTGGGGCCACTCGCTGGTTTCTGCGCGGCCAGCGCTCTGAAACGCCATTGGCAGAGTTGATCGACGCCTACAGCGCCGGCGTAAAAGAGGTTTGGGATCACCTGTCCGAGTTTCTGGAAGGGGACATGGGGGCATTCTGGCGCGACTCCTACGACGATTATATCGCTGCAGGAGTCGACCAATCCCTCGCCACCTTTGTCGCGGGCGGCCCCCTGCTTTACGCCGGCTTGAATATTGCAGAGGCTGCGCAAAAGGTCTTTGCGGGCGTGCTGGATGTGGCAAAGCTGTACTTTCGCATTGGCGAGGAACTCGGCCTGACGGAGTTCAGCCGCAAGGTCTATGAGATGAAGGTGGAGAACCACTGGCAGGCGATCGCCCGCGAAGGGCTGATTGACGACATAGCGGCGCAGCAGCGGGAGATATCGATCACGGTGCTGCGGTGTGGCATATCGAATCAAGGCAATGTGGACGATTGCCTGGCACAATGGATCACCGGTCGCCAGCCGCTCGTGGATCGTTGGCGCAGTGCGCTGGCAGAAATAAGGACAGCCACCTCTTCCGAGTTCGCGATGTACGCCGTGGTCTTGCGGGAACTGGCCAATCTCTCTTCGAACGAATGAGCTTGGGTCCCGTGAGCCGCGGCCAGGGCGCTACCGGCTCACTGCGGTTACCGCTGGTGTCTAATTGGAGGCCCGCGCCTGCGGCGGGCTTTGCTTGCGCGCTTTTTCAAGCTCGAGGCCACGCCAGGCCTGTTGCACGACATTCAAGTGGGGCTGGGCTTCGCCGGGCATCTGCCGGGGGTATGTGGGCCGGGTGCCAGCTTGTCTCAGGCGCCAAAAAAAACCCGCCGTCGGCGGGTTTTGACTCATTTGCGAAAATCAAAGTTGGCAAAATTACGCGATTTCGTGCTGCACAATGTTGCTGAGGCCGGAAACGCCTTTCAAGGATGCCCAGCTGTCGTTGCGTCCCTCACGCCAGCCACTCATCCAATGCTGGCGGGTATCGCCGCTGGCGTGGGGGCACTGGCTCTTGGCCCGCCCCGATAGGCCAGCGTGGTAGCCCTTGTGATAGGCCCGGTCCTTCATATCGCGTTTCTGTCTTTTCATGCTGATTCCTCATTTTTCGACAAGCACGCGGCTGCCGCCCGCATCCAGGATAATTACCGCCTGGCGGTCAGCACGCTGTTTAAGCACATAGCAAAATGATGGCGGCAGGTTACTGCCGGTTGAGATGATGCACAGATGACACTTGGTAATGAGTGGCGTTTAATCATCGCTTACTCACGGTCCTGGAGAGTAGAGTAAACCATGTCATTGGGCTGAAGTCGAGGAGGGTAAAAAAGCCAGCAAAACGAATGTCACGCTCTGCACTGCGCCGCAACACCCCTAGAAATGGGGCTTGGCCGGCCCACGGTAGCGGGCTTATGGTTTTTCGAACTAAAAAACGTTTTGCTGATAAATAATTTGTCTAAAGGCCGAAATCTGACCTGGCGCCACTGGACCCGGCGGTTCAGCCCGCGCGCCGGGCAAGCCAGTGCGGGAGTCGGCGAGTGCCTGGCGGGCGCGACAGTTTCAGCCTGCGCCGCCACCGGCCTGTTTGCCGGGTGTCGCCGGTGCGCTCGCGGTGTCCCGGGTTGTATTGGCCGGATCCCGGTAACGCTGGTACTGTTCGTTGACACAGCGCACGTAATTGACGGGTTCAATGCCCTTGACCATGCCGAAGCGAGCGCGTCGGGCGTATTGCGGCTGCGACAGCAGCAGCATTGCCTGCTCGACATGGTCGAACCACTGGTTGGGGTCCTTGCCCTCGCGTCGGGCCAAAACCCTGGCATCTTCTACATGGCCAATACCTGAGCGATAGGCCGCCAGGGTAAACCAGTGGCGTTGCTCTGGTTCAACTGCGCCATCCATTTGCTGGCGCAACCATGCCATGTATTTCACCCCCGCGTGCAAGCCGGTTTCCGGCTCCAGGATATTCTCGAAACCAATGGCCAGGGCGGTTTGCGGCATGATTTGGAGCAGGCCCTGGGCGCCGGTCCACGACGTATAGGATGGATCGAAGCCGCTCTCGCAGGCGACCTGGGCGGCAATCAGGCGCCAGTCAAACTGGTAGCGCGACGCGTACCGCCGAATCGACTCGCCATAGTGTGGTAGCACATCCGTTTTTAACGCCCGGTCGCTTTCTGCCCGCACAGCCGGCCCCGGGCCGGGAGTCGTGAAGTAACGCTGGATGGCACGCTGGTGAAAATCGCCACCATACTCTTCCAGGAAAAAGCGGTTTATCGCCTGCAGCAAGCCGGGGTTATTGTCACGTACAGCCCAGGACTGCGGGCTGGGACCGGTAAGTGCCAGGC
Source organism: Cellvibrionales bacterium (assembly GCA_024645065.1). Classification (GTDB taxonomy): domain Bacteria; phylum Pseudomonadota; class Gammaproteobacteria; order Pseudomonadales; family JAHEGP01; genus JAHEGP01. The sequence goes on from JAHEGP010000068.1 coordinate 13,089, forward strand.
TGGCGGTGACGTCACTGCGCCAACGCATTTCGAGGTCGATGATATGGCTGTCAGCCACGGTCAGGTCTATCTCCCCCCTGCCAACCTTGTCGATCAATTGATCAGTGCTCAGCTCCTCGGGAGCCGCCTTCACCCGCAAAATGGTGCCACCGCCGATGAGATCCTGCAGGGTTTGCCAATAGGAGCTGGACTTGCGTATCTCTATCGTCCGGTTATTGAGTTGATCCAGACTGGTCA
>JAHEGP010000280.1 GCA_024645065.1 Cellvibrionales bacterium
GGTCGCCGAGCAATCCCCGCTCGGCATTGAACTGATAGACGCGTTCTACGGGGCAGCCAATATAGAGAAAGCGTTCCGGGAAATCAAAAATCTCCTCGTAGCTTTTGTTCCAGGCAACCAGGTTCAGGTCGCGGTCGACCACACTGATCCCCTGGCTAACCGTCTCCACCGTCGTTTGCAGTAGCTCCCGGTTGAATTCATTGAGGCGGCTGGCATCGGTAACCATTCCAGCCAGGTCGCGGTACTCCAGCTGCTGGCTCTCCTCCAATTGCAGAACCGCACGATGTGCCGACGCCGCGCCTATGTTGGCAGCAAGTAGCGACTCGATTCGAGATACTACAAATTGTGGCGCTCGGTCCCCCGGTAACAAGCGCTGTTCATACAGGGCCTCGAATTCCTGCCATAGCTGGGTGGACATGCTGTCCCCCAGAAAAGGTGGCAATAGTGCACGCAACTGGCTGACCCTGATAGGGCTGCGGGAAAAATCCAGCTTCAGGGCGTCAGCGCTGCTTTTCGGAGCTTCCAGGAAAAGTTCCGCCTGACGACGATCGCTGGCGTCCCGTCGCACCATGACCGACACTGCGATAAAAATCGAGGTATTCAGCAGCAGGCTCCAGAAAGTCGCCATGGCCAGTTGGTACTGACTCTGTATGCCGAATAACTCGGTAGGTTTCAACCAGCCTATGCCCAGCGGCCCGGCCTCGATGAGGTGGTGTCCCGGGTCGAGCAGTGAAGGAAGCAGGGCACAGTAAAACCAGAGAAATGCACCCGTCAGCATTCCGGCAATGACGCCGATGGCATGGGCACCGTGCCAGAATATGCCAATCAACAGCGCTGGCCCGAGCTGAGCTGCAGCCAGAAAAGACAGAAATCCTATAGCGGTGAGGCCGCTGAAGTCTTCCAGGGCGCGACCGGCCAGCCATGACATCAAAAAGATGAATGCGATACTCAGTTGGCGTATGCGTCGCAGGCTGTCCCCGAGACGAACCAGGCCACCGGTTGAGTCACTGGTGAAGCGAATCATTGCCGGGGCGACCAACTCATTGGTGATCATGATCGCAAGGCTCACAGTTGCAACGATAACCATCCCGGTGGCCGCCGAGATGCCGCCGATGTAGGCGGCCGTGGTAATCCATTTTTGTTCCAGCACCAGAGGCATCAGCTGGACGTAGGTATCGGTATTCACTGAGCTGCCGGAAAACATGTGGGTACCGGCAAGGCTGATGGGAATCACCAGTAGCATGAAGGCCAGCAGGTATACTGGAAACATCCATCGCGCCCATTTGGTGTCGTCCTCATTCTGGTACTCGACAACTGTCACATGAAACTGCCGCGGCAGACAGATGATGGCCAGGGTACTGATCAGGAGCTGGGCGTAGAAGTCCGGGTTCAGGTCAAAGCTGGATAAAGGCTCCGCCACCTGCACCAGCTCGTCATAGCTGAGGCGACTGAACAAGTAGCTGGTCGCAAGCGCCGCTACCAGAAAAAACGCAATCAACTTGATAATCGATTCAACTGCAACTGCTGCCATCACACCGCGGTGGCGTTCGCGGCTATCAAGCCTGCGCGTGCCGAACAAAATGGTAAACAACGTCATGATAATGGCAGCGAACAAGGCGCTGTCACCGGAGGGGGCAGTGGCAAAGCCGGTGTAGTTGGTGACGATATTCCATGCCTGCGACAGGGCTTTCAACTGCAGGGCAATATAGGGCAATACCGCAGCAGCCGCTACCAGGGTCACCAGAGCGGCAAGCCCCTGGCGTTTACCGTAACGGGAGCCGATAAAATCGGCAATGGAGGTGACTCGCTGGCGCGACCCGATATCCAGCAAGCGTTTGATTATGGGCCAGCCAAACAGGTACAGCAGGATGGGCCCGAGATATATCGGCACATGGCTCCAGGCCGAGTTGGAAGAGCTGCCGACGGCACCATAAAAAGTCCACGAGCTGCAGAATACCGACAGGGACAGGGTATAAATCAGAGGGTGCAGCTTCTCGCTCAGGGCGGGTTTGTAGTCTGCATACCACGCCAGCAGGAAAAGCAGGCAGACATAAAGCAGGGCGAGGCTGAGTAGCGTTGATTCCCCGATCATGGGTGAACGTGTTCCTTTGTTAGCGTCGCTCGCCGTCACCAGACGTGAACCCACGAAAAACCGGCGGGCTTGCTCACCATTTATAACAGGATTTTCCAGCCGGCGCCTGCCCGGTGGCAAGATTTCTTGTTGCCACCGGGCAGGCTCGCTGCTAACTGCCGTCGCTAGCACCTTTCAATACCCGTCCCCACACCTCCGTGGGAACCTCGCCCCGAAAATGTGCGGAAATGCAACGTGGTCTACAGTGTTGCCGTCCACGCGTTGCATATCTGTGAATTAGTGCTAATTTTTTTGAGGGGAATACCGGGGAGCAAGCAAATCCGTGGTTAACAAGGTGGCGACATAATAGTGAGATATGCGATTTGTTTATTGCTGGCGATACTGGGGCTAGCGCCAATAGCGTCGGCAGCGAAGCTGGAAAAGATGCAATTAACGGGTGTCGCGGAATACTCGGAGCTGCGCCGGCCTTACTATATCGCTGCACTATACCTCGACCAACAGGTGATCAGTGCGGGCCAGGTCCTGTCGAGCTGGGGGCGGCGGCGCATGGAGATGCGCATCACTGCTGAGCGCTGGACTCCAAGGCGCTTCTCGTCACAGTGGACCCAGGCCTTGATCCTCAATGTTGATCCCGCGCAGTTGGATAAATTCGACGATGCCTTCGTCAGCTTCAACAACCTGCCGCGCGGGGCATTGCAACGTGGCGATCACCTGGTTGTAGAAAGCGACAAAAAGGGGCGCACTCGGGTTAGCCTGAATGGCACGGAGATGTTTAGCGAGAGCAAGCCCGGCTTTTTTGAGGTGCTGCTTGCAACCTGGATTGGCGACAAGCCGCCTTCGACGGAATTCAGAAATGCCATTCTCAGCGATATCGACCGGGCCTTGATGGCCCAATACCAGGCACTGCAGCCCAGTGAAAAACGCACCAATGCAGTAGCGACCTGGCCGGACAGCGGCGCCATCGATGAGGTGGCGGAGTCCGAGCAAGCCCCTGCGGCCCCCCTGGTGACGACCGAGCGAGCCACTCTGGCGACACCGCAGATCGGCAGCGAGTCGCAAGCAGCAGCCACTGCCGCTGTTGTGGCCAAGCCAGCCGGCACCTCGAAGCCAGCAGTCACAAGCCCAAAGGCAATAGCCAGCAAGCCAACCACCCCATCGCCAGCCACTGCGAGTGCTGAGCTTGGCAAGCTGGCGAAGACTGTCACCGTAAAGGACGCGGCAACGCAAACTGCGCCCCTGAAAAAAGAGCTGCCAGCGGCGGGCAAGGCGCAAGTCGTTGCCATGGCACCCTCCAGCCGGAACGTGCCGCTCGAGCCAGACGAGCCAGCAATGGATCCCGCGATTTTTCGCTTGCAGCAGGAGACGCTGTTGAAGCTCTACCGCAGCTCGATCATCAAGCGCGCGTTGCGACAGGTACAATACCCCGGGTCAGCCGTCAGGCGCGGCCATGAGGGCACCGTGCTACTGGAGCTCACGGTTGATCGCAGAGGTAAGGTGTTGGCATTGGATACCGCCACTAAAACGCGTTATAACAGCCTGAACAAGGCTGCGGTGGCCGCTGTTTACGATGCGGGTTCCCTGCCTGCAGTGCCCGCAGGTCTTGAGGGTGACAGCATTACCGTGTCGATCCCGGTCAAGTTTACCCTGCAATAAATTCCAATAGCCGAGCTTGAGCCCCGGGGCGCGGTTCCCGGTTGGTCCAGCATGACACCTTGATTGATCTGTAGACGGTCAATCCTGGGTCGGTAACCAAGGTACTTGCAACCGCCCGAGTTTTCTATGATATCGTTAGCGCACAGCGAGGTTCCAAAGCCTGGCGAAGTGGGTG
>JAHEGP010000069.1 GCA_024645065.1 Cellvibrionales bacterium
GATGTGCATCTGCTCGAACGCCTGGCCTTTATGCACCGTCGGGACTCCAGGCGCTAGCAGCGCGACACTCCAAACATGGGCCAGCTAACAGTCGGGGCTCGCTCCCGGGCAGAGATACGGGGTTTGTATGCTTATCAGCTTTTTTAACACCTTGCGTCGCAGCGGTATTCCGGTGTCGCTCAAGGAGTTGATGGATTTGCTGGGCGGTCTTGAGCAGCGCCTGGCCTTTGCTGATATGGACGACTTCTATTTTCTGGCGCGGGCCACAATGGTCAAGGACGAAAAATACTTTGACCGCTTCGACCGGGCGTTTGGCTCCTACTTCAAAGACCTGCAGGAGCTGGACGACCTGCTTGAGGCTCTGATTCCCGATGAATGGTTGCGCAAGGAATTTGAGCGCAAGCTGAGCGAGGAAGACAAGGCAAAGATTGAATCCCTGGGTGGCCTGGAGAAGCTCATCGAGGAGTTCAGGAAACGGCTTGAAGAGCAAAAAAAGCGTCACCAGGGCGGCAATAAGTGGATCGGCACCGGCGGGACATCGCCTTTTGGCCACTCCGGCTATCATCCCGAGGGGATTCGTGTCGGCGGTGAGTCGGGAAACAAGCGCGCTGTGAAAGTCTGGGAAAAGCGGGAGTTTCGCAATCTCGATGACACCGTTGAGCTCGGCACCCGTAACATCAAGGTGGCCCTGCGGCGCCTGCGCAAGTTTGCCCGTACCGGGGCTGACGAGGAGCTCGATCTGGACGATACGATATCCTCGACGGCGCGCAACGCTGGCTTACTCGACATCAAGATGGTGCCCGAACGCCACAATGCGGTGAAACTGCTCCTGTTCCTCGACGTGGGGGGCTCTATGGACCCCCATATCAAGGTATGCGAAGAGCTGTTTTCAGCCGCTCGCAGTGAATTCAAACATCTCGAGTACTTCTATTTCCACAACTTTGTGTACGAGTCGGTGTGGCGAAATAATATCCGGCGCCACCAGGAACGAATCCCGTTGCTCGATGTGATGCATCGCTACGCCCACGACTATAAAGTGGTATTTGTGGGCGATGCGTCGATGTCGCCCTACGAAATACTGCAGCCCGGTGGCAGCGTCGAGCACTGGAATGAAGAGCCCGGTGAGCTGTGGATGCGGCGCTTGCGGGAAACCTATGACAAAGTGGTTTGGCTCAACCCGCTGCCCAGGCAGGAATGGGAATGGACCCAGTCGGTGGGCATCATCAACCAGGTGATGGAAGGCCAGATGTACCCCATGACCCTGCAAGGTATGGAACAAAGCATGGCCTTCTTGTCCCGCTAGTGTGAAACCACCCGGACTGATTGTTCAGCCATGGCTATCCGGTCGCTTGCCGGCGCGCCCCCGGGGAACATCACGGAGTAAGCCGATACCCTGCAACAAATGCGACCAGCGCGGCGCTGACTGCGACATTGAGTGATTCGATCCCGCGCTGCAGGGGAATCGCGACGTTCAGGTCTGCCATGCGAGCCACCTCGGCACTGATTCCCTCACTCTCGTTTCCCAGCACGAACACGCAGCGTGGCGGTGGCGCCATCTCCAGCAGGGACTGGGGCGCGTCGGCGCTGAGGGTGACAATGCTGAATCCGAGAGCCTGCAGGCGCCGCAGGCAGGGTTCAAGCTGATCGCAGGTGTAGATCGGCGTTTTGAAGAGAGCCCCGGCGCTGGCCTTGACCACCAGCGGCGACAGGCGCGCATTTCCCTTTTGCCGTGAGAGCAACAGGCCATCGCAGGTGCTGGCCCCTACCGAGCGAATCACCATACCGAGGTTCTGCGGATTATTGATGCCGTCGAGGGCGATAAAGCGCCCCGTGGCTGCCTGCCGGTACAGGCAGGACGCATCCTGCAAGCTGGTGCAGAGGATATCCGCTGCGACCCCCTGGTCCTGGCGGCTATTCCTGGAGATTCGCGACAGTTCCAGTTTACTGTGGAGGCGGATGGGTATATCGCGCTGTTGCGCCAGTGTCCGCAGCTGCTTGATGATCGCAGATTCCTTATTGGAGTGGGCAAGGTGGAGCCGCAATACCTCTATTTGGCTATCCAGCAGTGCCTCCAGCACCGGGTTGCGGCCGTAAATGGTCAGGTTGCCAAAATTCCCGTCATTATTGGGGTGCTTATGACCCATAGAAGCCCTCAAGGTGAGGTGTTGAAACAGCGCCAGCCGCTATTCGCAGTACAGTGTGCCCGGCATGATAGCAGCAAAGTGGCCTCCGTGAGCGCGACGGTCTGCGGCAGGCACGGTTGCTCCCGCAGCGGCACGGGACAGGGTTGCCGCAAGCTTGTGGTAGCCGCGGGCGCCTCCCCGGGGCTGATTTTTGACCTTATGCACAATTCTGGAACGGTATTTGCATAATCTGCCGCACTAAGTGCGTGCATTGAGCTGCCAGTGGGCTCGGATGTGGTGCGAATCGCCATTTAATCCGCCATTTGCCCGAATACAGGCGCACCTTGTGCTTCGAAAAGATGCACATAAAGATCTTACTGCTCCAGAACGGTGCATTTCTGGAGTGAGCTTTGGCTGAGAACACCAAAACCAGGAGAACCGCAAGCTAATGAACACCCTGAAATTGGCAACAACGATGCTATTGGCAGCCCTGCTGGCGCCCGCCGCCGCAGTGGCCGACACCATAAATGGCGTGAACACCGGGTGGATGATCACAGCCACTGCGCTGGTGCTGTTTATGACCCTGCCGGGCCTGTCGCTGTTCTATGGCGGCCTGGTTCGGAGCAAGAATGTGTTGACCATATTGATGCAGTGCTTCGCGATTTGCTGCATCGCATCGCTGTTTTGGGTGGTAATCGGTTACAGCCTGGCTTTTAGCGAAGGCAACGCTTTTATCGGTGGGCTGTCGCAGGTGATGCTGTCTGGCGTGGGAGAAAACACCCTGAGTGGCGGTATTCCCGAGACAGTCTTCATTATGTTCCAGATGACTTTCGCGATCATAACGCCCGCTCTGATCATTGGCGGTTTTGCTGAGCGAATCAGGTTTTCCGCCGTCGTCCTGTTTACCATACTGTGGTTGCTGGTGGTGTACGCACCGGTAACGCACTGGGTGTGGGCGGAAGGCGGGTGGCTTTACCAAATGGGCCTGCTGGACTTCGCCGGCGGCACAGTGGTGCACATTACCGCGGGCGTCGCCGCTCTCGTCGCTGCCATTGTCATTGGCCCCCGCAGGGGCTTTTCCACCCAGGCCATGCCTCCCCACAACATGACCATGACCGTCACCGGGGCGGGGATGCTGTGGGTCGGCTGGTTCGGCTTTAACGCCGGTAGCGCGCTGGCGGCGGATGGCAATGCCGGAATGGCGATGTTGGTGACCCACATTTCCGCAGCAACCGCATCCCTGGTGTGGATGACGCTGGAGTGGATCAAGTACGGCAAGCCAAGTGTCCTGGGCATTGTCACCGGTATGGTAGCGGGTCTCGGCACGATTACCCCGGCATCCGGTTTCGTCGGCCCGGCCGGCGCCCTCTTGATTGGTCTCTGCGCGGGGGCGACCTGCTTTTTCGCTACTCTGGCGATCAAGCAAAAGTTCAGGATAGATGACTCCCTCGACGTATTCCCGGTGCACGGTGTCGGCGGTGTTCTGGGAACATTTCTTGCCGGCATTTTTGCCAGCAATGAGCTGGGCCTGTTTAGCGGACAGGGTCTCGCAGACGGGATGACCATTGGTTCGCAACTTCTGGTTCAGCTAACCGGCATCGGCGCCACTTTCGCGTATGCGGGTATAGCAACCTACGTTTTGCTCAAGATTACATCGCTGCTGTTGGGCCTGCGGGTGACTTCCGAAGAAGAAACCGAGGGGCTGGACATCGTATTCCACAACGAGGCAGGTTACGATCTCTAGGGTTTGCGCCATCCAATGGCGTTTAGGTCGCCGGTGTGTTTTGGGTCGCGGTAGGTTTGTGGCCCGCAGCAGACGCTTGCAATCGGGGTGAAAATTGATGGCCACACGCAGCTTGACGCTCTACGGCACCCTCGGGTGTCATCTGTGTGAGGATGCCCTCGCCATTATCCACCCTCTGTTGCACACCCTCGACCTTGCGCTGGTGGAGCGCGATATAGCGAGTAGCGACGAGCTCGTGGCCAGGTACGGCGTGCGAATACCCGTGGTGCAACTGGAGAATTCGCCCCGGGATTTGTCCTGGCCGTTCGATGCTGAAGACGTGAAAGCCTATGTCGCCGCATCATCCAGCCTGTAACTGGCTGTTGCGTGATGACTCAAAGCCCGCCGTGCCGCGAGTGATCCGGGTTCGGCCCCGGGTTACTGACCTGCAAGCTGGAAAAGGCGGCGCGCATTGGCGCCGCTTTGGCGGGCCAGCGTCGTCACCGGACAGTCGAGCAGATCGGCCACGAATTGGGCGATTATCGGCAGCAGGCAGGGTTCGTTGCGCCGGCTCCTGGGAATGGGCAGTTGTTTTGGCTCCAGGTGACGTGGCAGCAGGTAGGGCGCGTCGGTCTCCAGAACCAGGCGGTCCAGCGGGATATAACTGACTGCATCGCGCAGAGCCTGACCGCGCCGCGGGTCGCAGACCCAGCCGGTAACACCGATGTGGAAACCGAGGTCGAGGTATTCCCGAAGCTGGCTGCGGCTTCCTGTGAAACAGTGCGCAAGTCCCCCGACAAGCTTGCCACGGTAATTGCCGAGGATGTCGATTTGCGCCTCGAAGGCGTCCCTTTCATGCAGGTAAACCGGTTTGTTGCAGGCACTGGCGATATCGAGTTGCGCAGTGAATGCCCGGCGCTGCTTGTCCGGGCTGGAGAAATTGCGGTTGAAGTCCAGACCGGTTTCACCGACTGCCACCACCAGGGGCTCTTCCACCAGGCGCAGCAACTGCTGGCGGCTGGTCTCGTCGAATTGATCCGCATTGTGGGGGTGGACTCCGGCCGTGGCAAACACGTAGCCGGCATGCAGTGCCGCAAGATCCTTGCATTCGGCAGAGCTTGGCGGGCATGTGCCGATGGCGATCAACGCGCCAACGCCTGCCTGCCTGGCGCGGCAGATCACCTCGGCCAGGTCACTGTGGAACTGGGAACTTGCGAGGTTGACCCCGGCGTCAACCAGTTCGCCTATCGGTTCCTGCATCAGGCTTGGGCCGTGCGCCGACCCCGGTCAGGAATGCCTGGCGACCCGGACCGCCAATACGTCGCAGCCGGCGCCGTGCAAGACGCCATTGGCGGTCGAGCCAAAGATGAGTGCAAGCCCATGCCTGCCATGGCTGCCGACGACAATCAGGTCGGCACCAATTTCCTGGGCAAGATTGTGAATCTCTGATTCGGGCCGGCCCAGCACGATATGCTGCGACTGCTCGTCGATTCCCAGTGGGCCAGCGAGCGCCGCCAGTTGGGCTGTAGCCTGTTTCTCTATTTCCTCCTGCACCCCCGAGAAGTCAAGCGGGATATCTCCACCATAGGTGAAGCTGATAGGTTCAATGACATGGACGATGCTGAGTTTAGCGCCATAGACTTCGCTCAGGGATTTGCCCCGGGCGACCACCTCGGCGGCATCTTCAGTGAGATCTATCGCTAACAGTATGTGTTGATATGTCGCCACCAGCTGATTTCTCCGCTTAGCCTCAATGCGTTTTTATAACATAGCTGAGGGAAGAATCGAATTGTATTGATGGATCCAGATCAACTATTTGGCGATTCAATAACCGAAATAGCGTTACGGCAGGGGACAGCGGAGCCAACGTTTGTTATACAGTCCGGCTGCGGGGTCGAAGCGAGCACAAATGCCTGCGAGTGCAGCTCGACCCTTGGTGACAGTGTGCAATGGGATCCCGGCTATGAGCTCTCAGTGGATAATGGCGATCTTTATAGTTCTCGCGGTATCGCTTGCGATAGCTCCGATATACTGGATGCGGCCGTCACCGCGCCAACGCCAGTTGGCGCGTCTGCGGGAGTACGCGCTCAGCCTCGGACTGCGGCCTGAATTAACCACGGTGCCCGAGGTTATGCAGCGAGCGGGTTACGAAGGCAGGATGATGAAGTACCAATTGCATCGGCCCAGCGGCGACTGGCCCCGGGAGGGAGGCACCTGGCTGGCGCTGTTGCAGCCCGCCGACGGTCCAGAGCAACGCTTTGCTTGGCCGGATCGAGGCGATCTCAAGGGGCCTGACGACTTATTGAGACCCCTGCAGCAAGAACTGCCGGAGGGCCTGTTTGCGATCGAGGCGAGTCCCTCCGGGGTGGGCTTTTACTGGCATGAAGCGGGTGACAATGCCCGTGTGGACCGTTTTTTCCAGTTGCTTCAACCCTGGCTCACGCAATACCCCGAGGCATTTGCCCGGAGCGAAGACGATGTGTTGCAGGAGGACGATTCCGACGGCCTGCAGTGAGCACGGCCCGATGGAAGCGCGGGTTTGCCTGGCAAATTGCCGTATTCGGAGCCATCGGTAACGGTCGGCTGGCGAGGCTTTCAAGCATTCGGTGGCGACGTTCCCGGGCCCCGGTGGGCAGATTATCGGCCGCCTGGATTTCAGGCGATAGGATGCCTCCCCGTCGCTTTGCAGAGACCACAGCTGGACTTTTTGGCCGAAAAGCCATCGGTTTTCAGTCCTTTAATCGGAAAAGCCGGCTGCTCCATCAATGATATTTGTTGCAGTTGAGGCTTGACCCGAGCCCAAGCTGGTCTTATAAACTGCCGTCCGACGCCGATCGCGTGTTGTTCACCGCCAAAAAGAGTGGAATTTTCGAAAGTATGGGTAAATCGCTGGTAATCGTAGAATCGCCTGCCAAGGCCAAGACCATCAACAAGTATCTTGGCAAGGACTTTGTCGTCAAATCCAGCATTGGCCATATCCGTGATTTGCCCACCAGTGGCTCGCGCAGGGACATTGATGCCAAGAGCAGGGCGGCAGAAGCCGCGAAAACCCGGAAAATGGCGCCTGACCAGAAAGCACGCTACAAAAAGCAGAAGGCGGGGGAGCAACTGGTGCGGCGCATGGGGATCGATCCCCGGAACGGCTGGAAGTCGAATTACCAGATCCTGCCCGGCAAAGAGAAAGTCGTCTCTGAGCTGCAAAAGCTCGCCAACTCGGCCGATGCTATTTATCTGGCGACGGATTTGGATCGCGAGGGAGAAGCCATCGCCTGGCATTTGCGTGAGGCCATCGGCGGTAGCGAGGAAAAATACCGGCGAGTGGTATTTAATGAGATTACCAAGAAGGCCATTCAGTCTGCCTTTGCTGAGCCTTCAGGCCTGGATATGGATCGTGTCAATGCCCAGCAAGCGCGGCGCTTTCTTGATCGAGTCGTTGGCTTTATGGTGTCGCCCCTGTTGTGGGCCAAGGTTGCCCGGGGTCTCTCGGCCGGACGAGTCCAGTCGGTGGCAGTGCGGATGATCGCCGAGCGCGAGGGCGAGATTCGAGCCTTTGTGCCTGAGGAATATTGGGAGATCAGGGCGCAACTCAACACGGCCAAATCAGAAAAACTGCAAATGCAGGTGGCCAGGTATCAGGGCCAGAACTTTCGCCCCGGCAACGAGCAGGAGGCAATGGCCGCAGTCGCCCGGTTGGAGCAGGCACCTTATGTGGTGTCTCGACGCGAGGACAAACCCACCACCACCAAACCACCGGCACCATTTATCACCTCGACCTTGCAGCAGGCTGCCAGTACCCGGCTTGGGTTCAGTGTCAAAAAGACCATGATGATGGCCCAGCGGCTCTACGAGGCCGGTCACATCACCTACATGCGTACTGACTCAACCAACCTCAGCCAGGATGCGGTAGCGGCATGTCGTGATTTCCTGCAAGGGGAATACGGCCCACGCTATTTGCCGAAGGATCCCGTGTTATATAGCAGCAAGGAGGGCGCCCAGGAAGCGCACGAGGCTATCAGGCCGTCGGATGTGCGCCATACATCGACATCCCTTGCCGGTATGGAGCGCGATGCCGAGCGGCTTTACGAGCTGATCTGGAGGCAGTTTGTCGCCTGCCAGATGACGCCGGCAGAATTCACCAGCACTTCACTGGCTGTGGCGGCTGGTGACTACGAGCTTCGCACCCGCGGCCGCATCATTCGATTTGACGGCTTTACCAGGGTTCTGAAGCCGATGGGTAAGCAAGAGGACGATCGCGTATTGCCGGACGTCGCCGAGGGGGATACGCTGGATCTGGCCAAGCTCGACCCCAGCCAGCACTTTACCAAGCCACCACCGCGCTATACCGAAGCCGGCCTTGTGAAAGAGCTGGAAAAGCGCGGTATCGGGCGCCCATCAACCTATGCTGCCATTATTTCGACGATTCAGGAGCGAGGTTATGTGAGGCTTGAGAAGCGGCGCTTCTATTCTGAGAAAATGGGCGATATCGTTACCGAGCGACTGGTCGAAAGCTTTTCCGACCTGATGGATTTTGGCTTTACCGCCAACATGGAAGAGTCGCTGGACCAGATTGCCGAAGGGCACAAGGACTGGCGCAAGCTGCTGGATGAATTTTATGCCAGCTTTCAGGAGAAGCTTCAGCGTGCCGAGTCGACCGATGGCGGGATGCGCGCCAACACCCCCACCGAAACCGACATCGCTTGTCCCGACTGTGGGCGTCCGATGATGATTCGGACCGCCAGCACCGGGGTCTTCCTTGGCTGTTCCGGGTATTCCTTGCCCCCCAAAGAGCGCTGCAAAAAGACAATCAACCTGGTCCCCGGGGACGAGGCAGTCGATGTCGAGGCCAACGACGAGGCGGAATCCTTACTGTTGCGCACCAAGCACCGTTGCAAGCTCTGTAACGCGGCGATGGATTCCTATCTGATTGATGAAGCCCGCAAGCTGCATGTCTGCGGTAACAATCCGGATTGCCCGGGCTTTGAAGTTGAAAAAGGCAGCTACAAAATCAAAGGCTACGACGGCCCGGTCATTGATTGCGACAAATGCGGTGCGATCATGGAGTTAAAGACCGGCCGCTTCGGCAAGTATTTTGGCTGTACCAGTCCCGAGTGTAAAAACACCCGCAAATTGTTGCGCAACGGCGAGGCCGCGCCGCCGAAGATTGACCCCGTGCCAATGCCGGAGTTACGCTGCGTCAAGGTGGATGATCATTACATACTGCGCGACGGCGCATCGGGTATTTTCCTCGCCGCCAGCCAGTACCCGAAAAATCGCGAGACCCGGGCGCCGGAGTTGCGTGAGTTGTTGCCGCACAAGGACCAGATCGACCCGAAGTACGAGTACCTGTTCCAAGGTCCGTTGGCAGACCCGGACGGTAACCCCGCAATTGTTCGCTACAGTCGCAAGAATAAAGAGCAGTACCTGATGTCTGAAGTCGACGGCAAGGCAAGCAAATGGCGGGCTTTTTATCGCAATGGCAAGTGGCAGGAGGAACAGGCTTCGGCAAGGGGAAAGAGTTAGTGTCCTGGGCTGAGACTCACCAGGTGCGCTCCAGCCAGGGCCCGCGGCTGGCGGCGCTGGATATGAGGGGAAACGATCGGACCGGACACCAGCCTTGACCCAACGCGCCTATCAACGCCGGGTAAATCAAAAACTGGCCTTTGCCCGCTGGCATCTCGAGTGGGCCCGGCAGTGGCCGACGCCCGCGCAACAGCAGTTGGCTCTGCTCGAGTCTGCGGTGCTGCATGCGGTTGCCGCGTACCGCTGTTTTCTCTCCGAGCTCGCCACCGATGAACACCTGTTGCCAGGCGCTTCCGAAACCTATCCCGATGCAGCCGCGTTGGCGGCGGCCTACTGTGACTACTCGCCGGCTGCGGTGCGCGAATGCGCTAATCTTGAAGCTCAGGCCGGTTGGCTCAGTAAACTGCTGCATTGGGCCGAAGCCGTAGCGCGACCCCACGATGAGGTGCCAGCCCTCGAATCCCGCGACTTGATATCCAGCAGTAGCCGGACAGCCCGGGCCCCGGATTGTGACGGTCTTGATTACTGCCTGGTTGAGCTGGAACAGCTTGTTGACCGCCTGCGAGGCGACATGCTGGAGTATTGAGGCAAACGACAAGCAATCCTTTGCCCGCACAACAAACCGCACTGCAAAAACAGGGCTCACGGCGTCGACATCGACCGTGCTGCGGTGAACGCGGCCGTGCCTGTATCGAGTGCGGTATTCTGTCGGGAGCCAAATTATGCAATATTGCTTACCTTGCCACCGGGTAACGGCAAATGGTATAAAAGAAGCTCGGATCAGGGTAAGGAGGTTTATGTGTCTTCGGTGCTTGAAATTGTTGAGCTCAAAAACGGCGACATCGTATTACAACCGGCAGACAGCGATGACAGTCCGATGGTGACCATCCGCTTTTCAGAAGAAGCGGCGGAGCACATGCCTTTTATGAAACTTGAAGTGGCCAAGGCAATGATCCAGGCGGGCATTCAGGCGTTTGCCGAGTTGACAGAGCAAGCCGACCAGGCCGTGATGGAAAGCGGCGATATGATACAGAACACGGTGGTGCATTAGGGGAAGAGAACGTGCCAGCTGGCTATTTCAGGAGCCGGCCGGACAACCCGGCGAACTAAAACAGACGCCGGAAATCTGTGAAGGTAAAACGTGCGGCGCATTGAAGGTCATAATCGATGCGCCGTTTGTTTTTCCGCGACAGGCTCAGGCAAGCGGCTTGTCCGAAAACAGATTGTCAGGGCGTGGTAGCCCAAAATATTCATAGGGAAGTGTGGTAAAAACCGGCGGGTCGGATGCCTTGACCCAGGCTGCCCGTCATCCATTTCGATCAACGGCGCAGCACGCCCACGCTAATGCCCTCGATACTGCAGTGCTGTTCACGCAGGTCGACCTCGATAGCCTGAAAGTCAGGGTTTTCCGGCAGCAGTACTATCTGGTATTTGTTGCGTGAGCGCTGCAGTCGCTTCACCGTGACCTCGTCTTCAAGTCGAGCGACAACAATCTGGCCGTTATTGGCGTCCGCTGTTTTGTGGACAGCCAGCAGGTCGCCGTCAAGTATGCCGGCGTCCCGCATGCTCATGCCTTTTACATTGAGCAGGAAGTCGGCGCGGGGATGAAAAAACTCGGGGCTGATATCACAGTAGTCCTCGATCTGCTCGGCGGCCAAAATCGGATACCCGGCAGCGACCTGTCCGACGATCGGGATACCTTTTTGCTCCGGCAGGCGGATGCCGCGGGATGTCCCTGGCACCATTTCGATAGCGCCCTTGCGGGCCAGAGCGCGAAGGTGCTCCTCGGCCGCATTGGCCGAACGAAAACCCAATTCCCGGGCGATGTCTGCCCTGGTCGGCGGGAAACCGGTCTCGTCGATATGGTTTCTGATTAACTCAAGTACCTGAGTTTGCCTTGCGGTCAATTTTTCCATAGGGCACCAATAGTGAATGAATGTACAGCTACTGGTAGTATATACAGTTGGTGGGATTTGACAATACCCGACACCCCTTTTGCCAGGGTAAATTGGTTCTACTCCTCAAGCGGCTGATCGCCGGCAGGCATTGTCTGTCATTTTGAGGTAGTCGAAGACCATTCGGGTATTGAGCATCAGTTGGCGCATTTTCTGTGGGACACTTTTGACCCCTTTGCTTTTGATAATGCCGATGGCGAAGCGGCGCAATCGGGTCATGTTTTCCGGGCCATAGCCAGTGCGAATACGGCTTCGATCCTCGTCATAGTTCCAGTCGAGGATGTAGTGGCAGCTGTTCTCGATGCACCAATGTTGCCGATTGTCGCGCAGGATTTGTTCAGGGCTGGCCAATTCGGCGGTTTTGCTGGTGATGCCATAGGCGACCTCGCGGCTTTGACGGCCACTTTTCTTGTGTTGAGTCAGACGTTCTATTTTGAACGCCTGGCCGACATGTGGGAAGTTCAGGTAGTCGTTTAACGTGCTGGTGACCCAGATATGACGGGTTTCGATACGGCCATGATCGGGGCTGTCACAGGTGCTGTGATCGGGCGGGCAGGTGCGTTGATCAAAGTGGAAGGCGGTCTCTGCAAGCAGATTTTTCTGATTGCCTTTGACGGTGAAGTGGTAATGGGCGTGGCGCTGCTCGACCAGGTAGATCGCCAGATTGCGCTGGGTCAGCAGGGCATCGGCGGTAATGGTTTTACCGCGGATGTCGATAGCCTCCAGCAGTGGGATCGCGGTTTTGATCTCATTGGTTTGTTTTTCCTTGTCGCGATCAGTTACGGGCAGCGTACCGACTTTTTTTGGGTGTAGCACTGTTTGCTGTGATGGCCGATGGCGCTGATGATGTGGGTCTGGCGGCCATCGTTATCGATGGCATTGCACATGGTCTTGCCATCGATAGCCAGGCTTTCATCGACGGCTCCGTACTGGGCATTCCAGCATTGCAGTGCGGCGTCGAGCTCGGCCGGGTCGACCCGAATTAACACATCGCGCAGGATGCTTTCACTGGGCACGAAATAGCTGCCGTTGCGGTAGCAGCACCGGAATCGGGCGCGCGCTCGGGGACTCAGGGCCTGCGCCCAATCGGCGATGGCCTTGTAGCCGCGGGCGCCACACAGGATGGCGCCCGCGGAGAGGGCTAATACGGCGCGCAGGGGATGGCGTCGGCCTTGCCTGCGGCGCGGGTCGGAGATCTGTTCAAAAAACGCCGGTAACGATTCCATCTGTTGTGCGCTGAGCATCATACGGGGGGCTCCTGTCTGGTAGCGTTCATCCAATAGCGGGTGGGCGAGTAGGGTGCGGGCATTGCGTTGCAGGGCTTGCACAAAAACCCGTTTGGGGGTTTGGGGGGTGGTGCTGTAGCCGCCCTGGATACGGCGGTAGCCGAGGGTGTCGCCGACATAAATCCAGTTCGCGGCGTGGTAAACGGTGCCAATGAAGCGGCTGGGGTCGACAAAGGTCTCCAGCATTAGCACGGGGAAGCCGAATCGCGCCTGCCAGTCGGATTGGAGTCTGCGCCGGCATAGCGACAGCACCCTGGAGGCCAGGTTTTTGTGGTGATAATCCGGCAGGATCAGAAAGCGCGAGTTGTTGGCGATCAGGTTGAGTCGATCGAACTGGTGGCGATAGTCCCAGCCAATCCAGCGGTCGCGCGCACCGCACTTCAACGCCGCCGCAGAAAAACACAGCAACCCTACCCACTGCGCGTCTACAGTGGCAACATACCAAACCGTATGGCCAATCTTGGGCAACGCGCCCAGGTAATGATGCTCTCCCATCAGCTGTTGAAATCGAGACTCTTCTGGCCCGATAACCGGCCGGACCGTGACCCGCGACAAATCCATAGAGAATGCTCCACCAAAGGTAACGGCGAGAACTCTATCCTTATGACTTCGGAATGTCCAGCTTTAAAGGTAAACTCTTGATCTTCACTCAAATTCCCA
>JAHEGP010000281.1 GCA_024645065.1 Cellvibrionales bacterium
CCAAAGCCGCAATTTGTGGTCGCTCGCGCTGTCAGCTGTACTGCTCTTTCAAAACGCGCTTCAACACCTTGCCCGCGGGGTTGCGGGGGATCTCCTTGATGAAAATGACCTTTTTCGGCAGTTTGAACCTGGAGAGCTTTTCAGCGCAGCACCTGACGATACCATCCTCGTCGATCTGTGACGTATCGGCTACTACCACCGCACACACAAGCTCACCCCACTTGTCATCGGGCAACCCGATCACGGCGACCTCGTTGACCGCCGGGTGCGCGATGATGACATTTTCGATCTCGGCGGGATAAATATTTTCGCCGCCGGAAATGATCATATCCTTGATGCGATCCTTGATGTAGATGAAACCCTCATCGTCGATTTCTGCTATGTCACCGGTACGGAACCAGCCCTGATCAAATGTCTCAGCGGTGGCATCGGGTCGATTCCAGTACTCCTTCATGAGGAACGGCCCCTTGAACACGACCTCTCCTGTTCCCGACAGGGAGAAGTTACCGTCACTATCGCGAATGCGCATCTCGGCGAACATCGCCGCGGCGCCGGCCGACCCCGCCTTGCTCTCGCCGTACTCATTCATCAAAAATGAACCGCCGCCCCCCGTTTCGGTGAGCGCATAGCCCTGAATCACCTGCATACCCTTCTGGTTATAGAGCTGGATAAGGGTTTTCGGCATGGGCGCTGCACCGGTAATGAAGCAGCGAAAATGCTCGGCCTCGAAACTCTCGAAATCCGGCACCTGACGCATGAAATTGAGTATCGCAGGCACTGCACCGGCGATATTCACTCGCTCTTCCTTCATCAGGCCCCAAACGGCCATGGGATCGAAATTGGGCATGGAAACGAGGCTCAGGCCTCGAACGGTACAGAGGATGACAGCCGTCAGGGCCGCCACATGGAACATCGGCAGCGGCATCAGCAGGCGATCGGTATAACGGACATCAATGGTGGTGCACCAGCTTAACGCCGCCCAGCTGATAGAATCGTGGCTGTGTACTACGCCCTTTGGCAGGCCGGTCGTGCCGGACGTGTACATGATGAACAGGTTGTCCTGGCCACCGCTTGACACCTCAGGCTCGCTGCTGTCCGCCTTGTTTAACAGCGCTTCCAGGCTGTGATCGTCTCCGGGATCGGTGTGGGTAGTGACCCATGATTCGACGCCTAATTTGTGCTCCTGGTTCAACTTGATGCCACTGGCGGTCTCGGCGCACTCGCCGCCGTACACCAGTGCCCTGGCCCCCGAGTCGGACAGTATGAAGGCAAGTTCATTGGCTGCCAGGCGCGTATTTAACGGCACCACCACTACCCCCAGCTTGGCAGCGCCATAGAAAAGAGCTGCAAACTCGACGCAGTTCTGCATCAGCAGGGCTACCCTGTCACCGGCTTTCAAGCCCAGGTCAGACAAGGCATTCGCGCACTGGCTGCTCAGCGCATTCAGCTCTGCATAGTTCAGCCGGGTTTCAGTGGATGGTTCAACATAGGCATCGAGTGTCGGTGATAAACCGGCGCGTTGCTTCAGGCTTAGTCCGAGATTGGTAGTCATGATCTGGCTCCTTTTTTTGGTCAGGTTTGTCCCGCCGATGTTATTAAAATGTACTCTTTGAATCAGGCTACTGGTCGCTGCTGCCACAGACAGAGGAGCAGGATACTAGGGGTCATCTGGACAAGTCCACAGGCCTTGGCAAAAAGCCTGCGGGACAGGTCCACGCCGGTTTGGCGCTGGGGGTGATAAGATCTGCGCTCGGTTGGTCAAAGTCCATCGGGGTATCTTATGCACATCATGGTTGTCGGGCAGGCAAAATCCGGTACCACCGCGTTGTATTCAGCGATACTCGAGTCGCTGAGCGGCAGGGTATTTACGCTTTTCGAACCACGGTCGACGGAGCAAATGGAAACCGTCCTCAGCGCTACCGGATACGAGCATACCCTGACTGAAGTTCTCCTGGGTGAAGCCGTGAAGAGTCGTTTCGATTTTACCCTGCCGGACAAAATCGTCTCTACCAGCAGGGACCCGCGGGATAATGTCAGCAATTCAAGCCGACGTGAGTGGATAGCAGGCGCTCTTGACCAATTCGACGTCGGCGGCAGCGACAGCGGTTTGCTGAAGAACGGGTGTTTATATTGCCGGCTCGCGCTGACGAGGGATCTGCTCAAACCTCCGTATCGATGTGCTGGCTGGTCGCAAACCCCGCTGGAACGACAGTGGTTACGACTACGTCCGCAGCGGTGCTTTTCCAGTGCCATATCGTTGCCCCTGGATTGGACCGGGCCTGACGTCAACGCGCTTGGCCGCTAAAACAGAGCAACCGCAGCTGACGCGCCACAGTAAATTTACTTTGGATAGTTGCATTTGGCTTTCCCCGCCGGTAGAGTCTAGACGTCATTTGTGATTTTCAAAATGACTGCCCGAGATGCCCAAGGAAGAGGGCGTGGGCCGTGCGAGCTGAATAAAACCAAAAAATGGCTCTATCAACAGGAAGGGATTTGCATGCTGTCTTGCTCAGATCCAACACGCCCTCTCCAGATCGCCATTGACGACCTGCCCCAAGCTGCTGCTGCCCTGCTTGATCCGCCCGTTACAGGCGGCCTGGTTTCCACCTCGGCCCGGGGGGAAGCACCGTTTTGATCGAGCCTGCCGATACGTCACTGTGGCCCTTTATCGTTTATTTCGTGGCTGTGTTGCTGCTCGTCGCCACGATGCTGGTGTTGTCCTGGATGCTGGGCGAGCGGCGCACTAACAAAGCCACTAACATGCCGTTCGAGTCCGGTATCGTGTCCGTGGGCGCGCCGCAGATAAAAATGTCAGTGGAGTTTTACCTGGTCGCCATCTTCTTCGTGATTTTCGATCTCGAAACCATTTTTATATTTGCCTGGGCAATCGCCTTTTTTGAACTTGGCTGGCAGGGCTACTTTGCCATGCTGGTTTTTGTCATGGTACTCGGGGTCGCGCTGGTTTATGAATGGCGCAGCGGCGCCCTGGAATGGGGTGTCAAAACCCGGCTTGGCCTGGAGGGCGAGTCCAAATGAAATGGAGACTTCAGCGTCCGGAAGAAGTCATTGCCAGCAGCACGATGATGGGAGGCAGCCTCGAAGAGCAGGTACAGCGCAATGTGTTTTTTGCCCGACTCGAGGACTTGATCGCCTGGGGACGCGCCCATTCGCTGTGGCCGTTCAATTTTGGGCTGTCCTGTTGTTACGTCGAAATGGCCACTTCCTTTACCAGTCGTCACGACATCGCGCGGTTCGGCTCCGAGGTCATTCGCGCCACGCCTCGCCAGGCCGATTTGATGGTCATATCCGGCACAGTATTTCGCAAGATGGCGCCGGTTGTGCAGCATCTCTACGACCAGCTGCTGGAGCCGCGCTGGATTATTTCCATGGGTTCCTGCGCCAATTCGGGGGGGATGTACGATATCTACAGCGTGGTACAGGGTGTCGACAAATTTATTCCGGTGGATGTCTATGTACCCGGCTGCCCGCCGCGGCCAGAGGCACTGATGCAGGGGCTGATGATGCTGCAGGATGCCATCGAGCAGGAGCGCAGGCCCCTGAGCTGGCTGGTTGAAGAGCCCGCGGGTTCGAAACCGAAGCTGGCAGTCCACCGTGACCAACTGCTGCAGGAAAGAAGCCGGGCCACGCAACTTCGCGGCCCGGACAGCGTTTAGAGATAGCACCATAAAGCGACACTGCGATACGAAGACCAACGACAACAATAACGACAAGTAACGACAATAATAAAAAGCTTGAATGGCGCAGCAGCGCCACGGAGTAGCCATGCAAACGGCCGCATCGACTCAAGGCACGCCCGCGGATGATCTCGTCGCTCGTTTGGGAGGTGCTGTGTCTGCGGTTCAGGATTGTGCCGACGGTGTCCCTACGCTGTGGCTGGC
>JAHEGP010000282.1 GCA_024645065.1 Cellvibrionales bacterium
TATAGGGACAGAATGTCGGCCTTTGGAATATAAAAAGTATCAACGGGATGTTGTGGGCAGGTTTCCTGCTGTGATCTGGTTGCTGCACTGGAAAGCTTCATAAATGGGGTCTGTCCCCCATAAGTTCGACGAGGCGGGCCATATTGTTAAAAGACATACACATTTGTGAAAAGGGCCTCGCAAGAGGCCCTTTAACTCGAAGTTTGGAAGTTCTAGCGGTTATCGACCTCCACGAACGTGCCGCCGACGACCGTGCCGGTATCACCGAGGTGACCGATGACCCCCAGGTACCACTCGCCCAGGGCTGCCCCGCTCCAGCTGACCTCAACTGTCCCGGTTTTACCGACCTCGGCTGAGCCCGGTGCACTATCCACTACGAGGCTGCCGCCGGTCGCATTCGGCAATACCCATTGATACATCTGGTAGTCGGCCGAGGGGCCGGCTGTCTGCCATCCGTGTACATACACGGTCCATTCGCCGGGGGCGGGGAAAGTGACCTCGAGGAATTCATCGGTGCCGCCGCTGGTGCTGGCCTGAACCTGGTTCCCGCTGGGATCGTAAAGGAACAAGTCCAGGTCGATAGCGGGATCGCTCACGGATTCCGGCGGCATCGCGATTCGAAGTACAGTAGTGCCCGGGTTTACCATGATGGCGTGGGCATTGGAGAAATTGTCATCCGGATCGAAGCTCTGGTCCGGATCCTGTTCGACGTTGTCGCTGGTCACGATCGCCGCCAGCAGTCCTATGGGGAACGCTGTGTAGTTACCGCTGTAGCCGAAGGCCACGTCAAAGCTGGCAGAGCCAGACTCACCGCTTCCGGTGACCGCCACCGGGCCGCTGAACAGTGCACCGCTCACTACGATCGGGCTGTAGACATCGTAGTGACCCGTGGTGTCGCTCCAGGTGAGTGAGCCGAAACGCCACTCGCCTGCGGGAGCGCCGACGCTGGTAACTGTGACCTCGTAGGTAGCGGACTGTCCGGGCTTGAGGCGCAAGGAGGAGGGGGACACCGTTACGTCATATCCGGCAGGGTTGTTTACCGAGACGTTATAGGTGCGCCAACCCTTATCATTGGCCACGCTTGTCACCGTACGCGCCACTGTGCGGGAACCCGGAATGTTCGCCAGGCCAATAGAGGGGTAGTTGAGGTTATAGGCCTCGCTGGGCACGCCGATACTTTCCAGGAAAATACAGGAACCGGGCGAAAAAATGCCCCAGTTCTGGCCGCAGGAAAAGGCAGCGTATTCGAACAGGCCCGCATCGTATGCGAGGCCCGGCTGGAAGACTGACCCCTTCTGCGCCTTCTTACCCAGGTCCATGTGCCCCGAACCCATGCCGAACGGATCGGCCGGGCTGCTGCGGTCATTATCCACCACGCTCTGGTAGCTGGTAGTCATAAGGGCGGACTTTGCCATGGCCGGCGTCCAGTCCGGGTGCGCCTGCTTCAGCAGTGCGAACGCGCCAGCCACGTGCGGGCTGGACATTGACGTGCCGCCTATCGCCTGGAACAGCTCACCCTGAACCCCGCCGATGGGAAAGGGCGAATTGCCAGCGAGTACCTGGAAGCCCGGGCCGGTGATGTCCGGCTTGATGATGTCCGGCGCGACCGGGTTCGGGCCGCGCGAGCTGAAGATTGTCATCGACGGGGCGGATTCCCACACACCAACCTGTTCGCCAACGATGGCTGCTGTCGGGCTCGCACTCGCGGCAATGTGCGCCTTGATGGCCAGTCCGGGGGTGTTGTCGATATGTACCGCCGGGGTCGAATGGTTGTCGGGGGAGAGGTTATCATCGTCA
Source organism: Cellvibrionales bacterium (assembly GCA_024645065.1). GTDB lineage: Bacteria > Pseudomonadota > Gammaproteobacteria > Pseudomonadales > JAHEGP01 > JAHEGP01. The sequence goes on from JAHEGP010000282.1 coordinate 1,798, forward strand.
CTGTTGTTATAGAGGATGGTGCCGACGCCGCCGGCCTGGTAGACCGCCAGGCTTTTGTCCGCCCTGGCGATGGCGCCGCGGCGACAAAGGACGACCTTGCCGGCAACCACATCAGGGTCGAGGGTGCCCGGAATACACAGGTCGCCGCCGGCAGATTCGGCGTCCACCAGCGCCGCTGCAGCGAGCCCCTGGGTCAAAGACGCGCCGGCAAACTCGGAACCGTCATCCAGTACCACGGTGCCCTGGAAAAAACGGGGCTGGGTGCTTGCCCCGACCGTGGTCATCCAGGGCATGGTGCCCGGGTTACCCAGGGTTTCCGGGTCGGGACCGGAGTTGCCCGCCGAGGTGGCTACGAAGACTCCCGCGGCTTCGGCGAACAAAAAAGCGATCTCGTCGCCGCCGGGAGCACCGGCACCGCCGCCGATGGAGTAGTTGATTACATCCACGCCATCTTCTACCGCCTGGTCGATGGCAGCTGCCAGGTCGGAAGTGAAGCCACCGAGGGTACCCAGCCCTTTGTAGGCGATGATCTGGGCGCGAGGGGCTATCCCGGAGACCACGCCTCGTGGAATGCCACTCACGTTGGCCGCGACACCGGCATTGCCCGCAGCCGTCGACGCAGTGTGGGTGCCGTGACCATCATCGTCCCTGGCTGAATCGAATTCATCCGGCTCGGCGCCAATAATTGCGCGATAGGTGTCGATCATCTGCCGTGCACCAATCAACTTGTTATTGCAACTGAAGGGCGCATCATTCGGGTTGTGGGCGGTATTGCCGAACTCACAATTCGGCCTGCTATTATCCAGCACAGGTGCGTCGGGCAGGCTGCCATCATCGGCAAACGAGGGATGCTCGGGCCAGATACCGGAGTCGATAACACCGACTATGACCCCTTCACCGGTGAGACCGGTCTGCCAGGCACTGGCGGGCTCTGCCAGTCCGAGAAAGGCCGGGCTGCTGTCCGTATCAGGCTGGCGCCACTGGTCTTCCAGCACCTTCTTGACCCCTTTCATTCTGACCAACTGTTCCCGTTGAGATTCTGTCAGGATGGCGGAGAAACCGTTGAGGGCAGCGGTATAGGAATTGGTTCGATTACTTTTTGATACTCCCGCGCTAATCAGTGCCTTATCCTGACTTGCTTCCAGGTGTGCCTTATATTTTTTTGCCGCCTGGCTGTTGGGGTTGAACTTCTTGCCCTTTGCCGGTTTCGTCGCGGCAAGACCCTTTATGTCACCCTCATAGGCGGTCAGCGGCATGCTCTCCATGACCACAATATAGCTTTTTGCTCCGTTCGCAATAATTGGTGGAGAGGATAGCTTCTGCTCTTCGTTATCGGCACCAGCTGCGCTACCCCAGCCGCAGATCGTGGCAGCCGTAAGGGCCAACGCAGCTATGAGCTGTGTCGGGCGACGTCTGTCTTCGACTATTATTTGCATAATTTCTTCCTCAGAAAGAAGCGATTACGGTAAACAACCGACCACCTTGCCGGGTGTTGAACGCGTGCCTCTGCCATAGTAAGTGGGCAACAGTCGCCCACGGCAGGCAAAGATCTGGCCTGACAACGCTTATTTATTTGCTAATGTTGACTTAATATAGGTGCTGATAATGTGCGGGAAAAACCCGTACCCATTGATATAGTTTGCAGCATGGGTTACGTCAAGCGTTTGCTCAAAAGTTTTACGGGCGCATGGCCCTGGTTTCCGTTGCACCGACGGGGAGGCCGACTCATACTGCGACGCATATGTCATATCAGCAACAGTCCATCGTTGTATTTCCTGCAAGGGCAAACCCGGTCCACCTGGCTGTGTCTTGCGCTATGTCTTTCGCTATGTCGTTCGCTCTTGTATTTGGTGATGCAGCGCAGGCGACGGAGGTGGTGAGCCGGATGCGGAATAATCCACTGATACAGCAAGCGATTCTCGATCTGGCTAAACGAGAGTTGGTTTCACCCGATGAAATAGAGCTCGAAAGCTTCGAAGAGGTCGTCTGGCCTGATACGGGAATGGGCTGTCCACTTCCCGACATGCAATACAAGCAGGTACCACAAGATGGCGCCCGTATTGTTTTGCGGG
>JAHEGP010000070.1 GCA_024645065.1 Cellvibrionales bacterium
TTCGCAGAGCGAAAATAATTGGCCACTACAGGCAAACATCGATAGGATGGAGAGAAAACAGCCTGGGTAAAGGGTGATCGTTAATGGCCGCACAAATTCAGCAACTCGCCGATAATTTCTGGAATATCCGCGGCTCGTTCAAGATTGGTGGCGTACTGGACATCAAAACCCACTGCTCGCTGGTAAAACTCGCTTCCGGCAAGTTCGTATTTCTCGACGCCTATACACTACCCACCAAGGTCAAGCGAGAGGTCGATAAGCTCACCGATAATGGCGCGGATATAGAAGCCATCATCAACCTGCATCCCTTTCACACGGTGCACGTGTCGGCGATGCAGCAGCAGTATCCCCGGGCCAAACTCTACGGCACTGCTCGCCATGTCGCCTTGCTTCCCGAGCTACCCTGGGAGGCTGACCTTACTGAAAGCGACGCACTACAGGCGCGCTATGCAGCCGATCTGGAGTTTTCGATTCCGGCGGGAGTCGACTTTATCTCCAGCAATGACAAGATTCATTTCTCCTCTGTGCTGGTATTTCATCCCGCATCCAGAACCATCCATGTCGATGACACCCTGATGTATCTTCGCTTGCCCCGGGCGGCGGCTATGATTGGTGTACAGGGACCACTGGTGTTTCATCCAACGCTTGGATCAGCCTTGCTGCGCCAGGCCGGCGCTGCCCGGGCATTTCGTCAATGGGCGTCAACCCTGGCTGAGAAATGGTCAGATGCCGAAAACCTGTGTGCCGCTCACACCGGTAATCTGCTGCGACAAGGGAGTGCAGGCGACTCCATTGCAGAGCGAATCGAGCGGGCACTGCACAAAGTCGATCGCGTGCTGGCACGGCATGAAAGCAAGTACGGTTAACAGGCAAGCCCGATTTTTCAGCATAAACCCGGGTTCGGCGGACAGGGCGATTGCCAGTCAGCACGCGACCAGGGACTGGCTGTCCGAAGATGATCCAATTTTCTCCCGAACCGCGTATCCAGAAGCGGAACAGGATTTGACGCAAATGCGACGATTGAAAAGCGGGGACTACCCCGGATATGAGGAAGCACTATGAGCTATTACCGAGCACCCCTGGACAATATCAACTTTACCCTGTTTGACGTGCTGGACGCCGGTCGATTAGCCCAGTGCGAGCGCTTTGCGGAGGCGACCCCGGAGACGCTGAAAGCCATCATAGAAGAAGCCGGCAAACTGGCGGAGAACGTACTTCTGCCGGCAAACAAGGCCGGTGATTCACAGGGATGCAGCTATGACCCTGAAACCCACTCGGTCAAGACTGCAGACGGCTTCAAGGAGGCCTACCAGACCTACCGAGAGGCGGGCTGGAGTGGATTGACAGCATCCCCGGAGTTTGGCGGGCAGGGCTTGCCGCACCTGCTGAAATTCACCATTGACGAATTGGTGTGTTCAAGCAATCTGTCCTTTGGCATGTATCCCGGGCTCTCCCATGGGGCAATCAGCGCCCTGACCGAGCACGCAAGCCCCGAGTTACAACAGCAATATCTCGGCAAGCTGGTGGCCGGGGACTGGTCGGGCACCATGTGCCTCACCGAACCCCAGTGCGGTACAGACCTCGGCCTGATTCGCACCAGGGCCCAACCGGCAGCAGACGGCAGTTACGAAATCACCGGCACCAAAATCTGGATCACCGGCGGTGAGCACGACATGGTTGAAAATATTATTCACCTGGTGCTCGCAAAGTTGCCGGATGCGCCTGAGGGGACCAGTGGCATATCGCTGTTTGTGGTGCCCAAGTTCCTGCTGGACGGCAGCCGAAATACCGTCTTTTGCGGTGGCCTCGAACACAAGATGGGAATCAATGGCTCATCCACCTGCGTCATGAATTTCGAGGGTGCGAGGGGCTGGCTGGTAGGGGAGCCGAACAAGGGCCTGCGCTGCATGTTCACCATGATGAACGCCGCCCGTTTGATGGTGGGTATCCAGGGGCTGGGGCTGGCGGAAACGGGCTACCAGGTGTCGCTGGATTTTGCTCGCCAGCGCCTGCAGGGAAGGTCCGTGTCCGGCCCGAAAAACCCGGACGGCCCCGCCGATCCCATCATCGTCCACCCCAATGTGCGCCGCATGTTGCTGCGCCAAAAGGTCATTATTGAGGGGTCCCGGGCGATGGTGTACTGGACCGGATTGCACCTCGACCTGAGCCATGCCGACGCCGATGAAGATCGGCGCCATAAATCGGACGACATCGTGCAACTGATGACCCCTGTGGTGAAGGCGTTCCTCACCGATGAAGGGTTCTTCTCCTGCGACCAGGCGTTGCAGGTAATGGGTGGCGCCGGGTTTACCCGGGATTGGCCGGTAGAGCAGTTGCTCCGTGATGGGCGGATCGCGAGGATTTATGAGGGCACCAACGGCATACAGGCCCTCGACCTGGTGGGTCGCAAGCTGCTGATGCGCGGTGGGCGCCTGCCTGGAACCTACAACGCTGAAATGAACGATATGCTGGCCGGCGTGGGCAACGAAGAGCACAAACAGGCTTGCGGGGTGTTTATGAAATCACTCAACAACGCCCTGACCTGGCTGATGTCCAACGCGATGACCGACCCGGAGCAGGCTGCCACGGTGGCACCGATACTGCTGCGGATGTACGCGCTGACCACGCTGGCGGTGCTGTGGGCAAAAATGGCGGACCAGAGTCAAAAACCCGAGACAACGGAGCAGTACAGCAGTGGGTTTCTGCAGGGCAAACGCAAGGCGGCCAACCATTTCTTCAGCTTGTTCACGCCGGAGATCCAGGCCCTGGAGGTCGAGCTGAGCGCGGGCAAGGACACCATCATGGCCTTTGCCGATGAAGAGTTCTGAGTCTGGCCGGCCTTGATTCAGCCCCCCGGGCAAGCTGCTGCAAGGCGGTAGTCGGGCGTAGCCCGGCTGGCAGCGGATTTAAAGTGCGAAGCGCTGGCGCAGAAATCTCGCAATGCCATCGGCATCATGGTGTCCAATGACGGCAGTCGCAGCGCCCTTGATGTGATCCCGGGCATTCTCCGGGGCGTAGGCCTCATCGGCCTGCTCGAACATGGGTAAGTCGTTGTCGCTGTCACCGAAGCAGACGACCCGCTCGATGCCCAACTCGGACTTTAACAGCGTCACGGCGCCGCCCTTGTTGCCGCTGCTATGGTGGACATCGATCCAGTACAAGTCGTCTCCCTCCAGAGCCTCGCCCATATACGCCACCAGTTGAGGCTCCGTGTCGATCAGTCGGGCTACGGCTTCCAGTGCGGCCCTTGGCCCCAGGGCGCTGATATTGGTGATGTCGGCGTCCGCCGGTATCCGTGCCAGGGGCAATACCGGCAGTTTGCGGTCCTTGCCAATAAGCCGGGCGAGGCGCCGCTCGGTTTCATTGCGCAGGGGAGGGTGATAGACCGCGTGGTGCTCGCCGGGCTCCAGGGTGAATATGAACGGGCTGACATCGCGGTCCAGTAAAGCGTGCAGCAAGTGCTGGATTTCTGTTTCTGTCAACAGATACTGGTGGCTGTAACTCTGGTAGAGCGGATTCCAGATTACGACGCCGTTCTTGAATATTTGTGGCAGATCGAAGCCGTGGCCGTGCAATAAATCCCGCGCCGCGTGCAGGGTTCTTCCCGTAGCCACGGTGTACGCTATATTGCGTTGCTGCAGCCGCTTCAGGGTGTCGCGGGTATAGTCAGAGATACGGCTCTGTCGATTGAGTAAGGTGCCATCCAGATCGAAAACTAGCAATTCCATAATGCACTGTTCTTTTCAGGACAAGGGGAGTGGCTGTATTCAGGTCGCAAGGTAGCGCGCCCGCAGTCCGAAGTAAATGTGCCATCGAGTTTCTCTTCGGCTCCCGTTACGCACGCTGTAAGCGAACTCCCCGGGCAGCTTCTGTGGCATTGATAGCGAAACCCTGGCGTTGTGGTGCGGCTGCGCGGACTAGCCCGGCTTACAGTGGCTTCGGTGGCGGCTTGGTGTCCGCCTGGGGGTGCCACATCCCGAGAGGTGTACCCGAACGCGATTCGGGCTATCATATTTCATGGCGCCCTGAGCTATGGAAGTTCGACCCACCGGGTTTCTGGCTCGCGTCATTGACACTCTGCAGTGAAACCTGACTATTCAACCTGCCAGGAAGAAACAATCGTTTGAAGCGCTATCTAGAGATAAAAAAAAGCAAGATCCATGGGCGTGGGCTGTTTGCGCGCAGGCCGCTGGAAAGGGGAGCAGTGCTGGGTAAATGCCGGACGTCGCCAAATCGCAACGCTACGCCGACTGCCTATACGCTGTGGTTGAACGAAGAGCATTGCGTAGATGTGTTGTGCAAGTTTCGTTACATCAACCATTCCAAGCGGCCTAACGTTGTCTATTACGATGATCTTACCGTGGTTGCACTGAAGCCGATCAAGCCCGGCGATGAATTGGTTCACGATTATGGCGACGCCTGGGACTAGGTTGGCGCTATGGTCTTTTATCGAGGCATTTTGGTGTTCGCACTGTGTTGCAAGGCTGTTGCAAGCGAGAGTCTCTGGTACTGCAGTGAGCTGGAATCGGCGGGTCTGCGATTTCAATATGGCTTGTGGTCCCAGAAAAGCTTCAATATAGCGGGTTACGCGATACGCCAGCGCGGCTTTGATCTGGATCTCGAGAAGTTCGGAATGCTTCCGGAAACAACCCAGTGTTCCTTCGACTACCGGGATTCCATCATTAGTTGTACCGATCGTTATACACTGTTTAACCTCAACACCAGCACCGGCAAGGCAGCGATGGCCCATGCTCTGGGTTGGGTCAGTGAAACCCAGCCTTTGAGTTATGCCACCAACGATTTGAGTGTCAGCGCCCTGCTTTGCAAGAAGCTGATTCCCGGATCAAAGCCGAGCCCAGGGCCCGCCCGGTAAAGTCCTGCTGTCGGCTGGGCCGACTCGCGGCGAACTCTCGCATTCCGGCACCGGGTAGTCTCTTGATGTTGCTCTTCGATTTTGCTGTGACCCAGCGCACATAATCGCTGACCGGCGCTGCAAACTTCGACTGACTGCAATCCCCGGCTTGCGTGGCTCGACTATTCTTTGAAGCAGCGGGCGTGCTAGCCAAAAATGTGGCACGCCACCCGGCCACCAGAACTGCCACTGAGCAGTCCGCAAAATTACAGCAGGGATATGTCACTCGTTAATGCCAACAGTGAGCGCACCGCGGTGCTTTTTCTGGCGCAGGGCAGGGTCCTGCGTCAACTGCGCTATTCCGAGTTCGAGGCGGTGCTTGATCATGTCGGTGCCATGGGCGAGTTCTCCTCCAGTCAGGCCCAGGCGGTGTTCATCGAGATTGACGGCTCCCTGAGGGTTGTTGCAGCGGTATTTTTTATCCTGGAATTTGATACCCGCGGTTATCCTGACCCACAGTGGAACCTGCCATTACAGCTGCTGGCCAGCCAGGCCCAACCCGGGCCTGACATGGGCGCCGGACCGATTCGCCTGGCAACCCGGAGTCGCTGCCCCGTCAGCTGGCACCGGGACCAGCTCTGGGACCCGCCGCTGACAGGGTCAGCCAACCCCTTTGAAACTATCGCACAGCTAGTGCTCGAAAACCGGCTGGGCATGTCGAGGTGCGACCCGCCTGCCAAAGGCCGCACACAGCTTGCAGCCGATGTCGAACAATCGCGATACGGGGTTGGCCTGAGTGACAGCGCAACTGCGCTGCGGCGGGAAGAGCGTGTGCGCCTAGCGCGTCGCCTGAGGGCTGCGCGTGGCAAAGTTGCCCGCTTGCGTATCGACCAGGAAAAGCAGTTGGTCGAACTACACAGTCGTCACCGGCGCCAGTTGCTGGAACTGGAGCAGGCGGTTGCGTCGCTGCAATTGCAGCTGGGCGATGAACAGCGGGTGAGCTCGCAACTCAAGCAGTCGCTGGATGCACAGGCAGAACACTTCTCCCGGATGAGAAACCTGATTAGCCAGCAGATAAGTACCCTTGAAAATGGTGGCCAGCTCGGGCAGCAGCTGGGAGAGGAGTTCAATGTCCGGCTGGATGCCGCGACAGCCGAACTGCAGGAACAACTGGAAAGAAAAGACGTTGAGCTGTTTTACCAGGATGGCGAGATCAAGTGCCTGGGCGAAAAAGTGGCACACCTGGAGCAACAGAAAGTCGAGCTGGAGAAAAAACTGGCGGGTAGCGACTTTTTACACGAGTTAAGCGACGCCGGCGTTTCCTTCGTTGCTGTACAACCGGGTGCGGGCGAGTTCAGGGTTCCCCTGGAGGATATTCCGGCCTACCTGGAGTCGCCCCTGGATTATGCAGCACGTTACTGTTATGTCGATATCCAGCACTACCGGGCGTGGCTGGAGCATAATCGCAAGCCGGTTTGCCAGGAAGCGTCCGGGAATGGCAAGCTCTGCGGATTACCGGTGCATCGGTGTGGATCGCCAGCCACTTTCGAGCCCGGAGAAAGTGATCGCTGCAGTCAGCACAAAGCCAGCAGCCTGACCCTGCGCCAGGTGATGCAATCAAGGGGCGCATAGCCCATAATTCCCGTCGGCGATTCTATCGTCACCCCCTTGCCTGGCTTTCGTGACCTATTGATGCGCAGCGACGATCAACCAGTTTTGGCGCCGCTCTGGCAAACCAGGATTGTGGTGCAACCGTTGCATGAGCCCCTTGCCCGCGAGCGTGGTGTGCAGCTTTCGGTCGCCCGATTGGATTTGATTGACGCCGGCGTGCCCGGCAATAAATGGTTCAAGCTGTATCCCAATATCGACCTTGCCCGGCGCCAGGGCTGTCGCCGCATCGTCAGTTTCGGGGGTTCCTGGTCGAACCACATCCATGCTCTGGCCGAAGCGGGCCGGCGCTTCGACTTTGAAACGGTTGGCGTGATTCGTGGTTACGCGGAATTACCGCTGACTGCCACCCTGGCGGATGCCAAACGCTGGGGCATGCAACTGGAGTTTGTCGGTCCTGCCGAGTACCGGTTGAAAACCGATCCCGGCTGGTTGTCGGCACTGCGGCGTCGCTATGCGCCCTGCATGGTCATACCGGAGGGCGGCAGTAATGCTGCAGCAGTCGCCGCTTGTGGCTTGATCATGCCCACCCTGGAGGCCGACGGCTACCGTCCCACTAGCGCGGTGCTGGCGTGCGGGACCGGGGCTACCCTCGCCGGAATTCTGCGAGGTCCGGGCCAGCTCGACAAGGTGCTTGGAGTCAGCGTGCTCAAGGGTGATAGAGAGATTTACGACAGGGTTCGCATGCACGCGGCGGGGCGAATCGATGCTGGCCCCAGCTGGCATATCGACAGCGAACATCACTATGGCGGGTATGCCCGCACCGACGGTGAGTTGCTGGGTTTTATCGAGGGGTTTTACCAGCGCCATGGTATCGCCCTGGAGCCGGTATACACCGGTAAAATGATGGCGGCACTTTACCATCGACTGGAGCGGGGATGGTTTGCCCGGGGGGAAAGAGTGGTGGCGTTGCATAGTGGGGGTTTGCAGGGTTTGCGGGGCTTCTCTGGCAAATGGCCCTGGGCTCGGGAACGCCTGGACAGGGGTGAGCGACCCGGTTAAGCGGTAATATCCGGGTGACATTAACTGCGTGTTGTGCCGTTTCCTCGTTATAATGCCCAGTCCATCTTACCATTGGCGAAGCAATGGCAACTTTTCAGACCATAGGCCTGATCGGTCGGCTCGATAACGATCATGTCGTCGAGACGGTTCGCGAACTGCTGGCCATATTGCATGCAAGGGACCTCACGGTATTGCTTGAGGACGATATCGCGCGCCTGGTGCAAGACCCGAAGGTGGAGGCTGCAGATCGACGCACCATCGGCGAGCGCTGCGATCTGGCCATTGTGGTGGGTGGGGATGGCAGTTTACTTGGCGCCGCACGGGCGCTCGCGCCCCATGACTGCGCCGTTCTGGGCATCAACCGCGGCAGGCTGGGGTTTCTCACCGATATTCGACCAGAGCAGGTAGGGCGAAAAGTTGGCGAGGTGCTGGACGGGAAATTCCGGGTTGAGGAGCGCTTCTTGCTGGATGTTGAGGTGAACCGGGGCGAAGAGGTGATTGCCCGCGCCGCGGCGCTCAACGATGTGGTAATCAATTCCGGCCGTTCAGCGCGGATGATCGACTTCGACCTGTATATGAATGGCCACTTTGTCTACAGCCAGGATTCTGACGGACTCATCGTATCCACGCCCACGGGCTCGACCGCTTATGCGTTGTCAGGCGGTGGGCCGATTATGCACCCCGAGCTGGATGCCATTGTATTGGTGCCCATGTTTCCCCACACGCTCAGCGCCCGGCCCATCGTGGTGGCTGGAGACACTGAAATCAAGGTGGTCATCGGCGATTGTCACCCCTATGTCAGCTGCGATGGCCAGGTGCACTTAACCACGGCACCGGGCGATGTCGTGAATATCCATAAAAAGCCCCATCGACTCAAACTGATTCATTTGCTCAATCACGATTTTTACGCGGCCTGCCGGGATAAGCTCGGCTGGAGTAACAGGTTGGCTAATTAGCGCATATTATGGAATTGGAACTCATTGTTACTGATATGCAGCAGGACCTGCGCCCCTTCAGCGAGTTGCTGTGGCAGCGAGGCATTGCTCATCGCATCCATGAGAGTGCCGGCCGCCAGGTGGTGTCTATCGATAACGCCGCCATGGCAAATATGGTAGAGGAGTTATATCGTCGCTTTTCCAGTGGCCAGATTGCGCCCGTGTCGACGCTACCCGCGTCTGCCCGATCGAACGGCGCGCCCGACTGGCAACGCCGCCTGCTTGCGGCGCCGGTTACCCTTACTCTGGTGATCGGATGTGTCATTGGCGGTCTCATCGTATTCAGTACCAGGCAGGAATGGATCAGCTTGCTGACATTTCAGTCATGGTTCGAGCTTGGCGGGGCGCGTTTCTACCAGCCCCTGCTGGAGACTTTGCGGGCGGGACAATGGTGGCGCCTCTGGACACCGATATTCCTGCATTTCGGGATGCTCCACCTGGTATTTAACAGCTTGTGGTTGTGGGAGTTCGGGCGCCGTATCGAGGTGCACCAGGGGGCTGCGAGATTATTGTTGCTGGTGATGATTATTGGTCTGGGATCAAACTGTATCCAGTACCTGTTTGCCCGCAATATCACTTTTGGTGGTATGTCTGGTGTGGTTTACGGTCTGCTTGCTTATTGTTGGGGCTGGAGCCTGCTGCGACCTGGCCAGGACTTCGGTATACCGAGAGTGTTGGTTTATGCGATGCTGGGTTTGATGGTCTTGGCGCTGACCGGTATTTTTTCACTGTTTGGCTTTGGAGCGGTAGCCAACGCCGCCCACTTTTCGGGTTTCTTGATCGGCCTGGTTATCGGGCTGTTACTGGCAAGCGTCTCGCGAGGACAGTATGGATTATCAAAAACTGATTGAAAACATGACCCCCGATATCTACCTGCGTTTGAAACAGTCACTGGAGCTGGGTAAATGGCCTGATGGTTCCAGCCTCAGTGCCGAGCAAAAGCAGCTCTGCATGGAGGCCGTTATCTATTGGGAGTGTCGTCACATGGCACCGGAGCAACGCACGGGCTACATCGACAGCGGTAGTAAGGCCATTGGGGAAACCTGCACTGACGAGCAGATTCTGCAGTTGAAAGACACACTTCATTAGGAGTCATGCGATGCAGCGGTTAGCCAGCGGCGGCTTGCGAAAAATGCTGACAGAGCTCAGCGACCCGGTAAGCTATCGGCTGGCTTTGGATAACCGGCATTTCGCGCTGAATCCTTACCTCGGCAAGCGTATTGCGCTGCAATACCTGGGCAGTATCAATTGCTGCCACTGCGGCCGATTGACCAAAAAAAGTTTCAATCAGGGCTATTGCTACCCTTGCTTCAGGCGCTTGGCCCAGTGTGATAGCTGCATTATCAGCCCCGAAAAATGTCATTATTTCGAGGGCACCTGCCGCGAGCCGGAATGGGCGGACAATCACTGTATGCAGGAACACTTCGTGTACCTGGCAAACTCCAGCGGGGTCAAGGTGGGTATCACCCGGGGCTCCCAGTTGCCGACTCGCTGGATTGACCAGGGGGCGGTGCAGGCGATGCCGGTGATTCGGGTGAAAACACGCCAACAATCCGGCTTTGCAGAAGTCGTCATAAAGCAGCACATCACCGACCGGACCCAGTGGCAGAGGATGCTCAAGGGCCAGGTCGACGTTATCGATTTGCCCGCGATCTGGCAGGATTTACTCCCCCAGGTGATGGCTGAGCTGAAGCAACTGCAGCACGACCATGGTTTGCAGGCGATCCAGATTCTCGAGCAGCCTGAAGTCGTCGAAGTCCGCTACCCGGTGAACGAGTACCCGAGCAAGGTAAAAGCCCACAATTTTGACAAGCAGGACAGGGTTGAGGGAGTCCTGATGGGAATCAAGGGACAATACCTGATGCTCGACACCGGTGTAATCAATGTTCGCAAGTTTACTGCGTACCAGGTCGAATTTTTTGCTGAGGCATAAGCAGTCATGAGAGAAGCGCAACCGGCTACCATACACCTGTCGGAATACCAGCCACCCGACTACCTGATCGATACCACGGAGCTGTATGTCAACCTGCATGACGATTACGCCGAGGTGTCGAGTAAGCTGGCGCTGAGACGCAATCCGGGGGTGGCGGGCTCATCCACCGATTTGGTGCTCAATGGGGTAGACCTGGAATTGGTAAGCCTGCGTCTCGACGGCGTCGAGCTGAACGCGGACCGCTACCAACTGGATGAGGAAGAGTTGCGCATCCTGGCGGTGCCCGCGGCATTCATCCTGGAATGCGTTTCGCGCTGTAACCCCCGCAGCAATAAGTCCATGGAAGGCCTGTACCAGTCCCGCTCGATGTTTTGCACCCAATGCGAGGCGCAGGGATTTCGCAAGATTACCTGGTACCCGGATCGGCCCGATGTGCTGTCGCGCTTCATAACCCATATCGAGGCTGACCAGGCAAAGTACCCGGTGCTGCTATCCAACGGTAATCTTTTCGATCGCGAGTCCCTTGCCGGCGGTCGTCATCGTGCCAGTTGGGAGGATCCGTTTCCCAAGCCCTGTTACCTGTTCGCACTGGTCGCCGGCGACCTCAGCTACCAGCAGGATCAATTCACAACCCGGTCGGGCAGGGCGGTAGATTTGCGCATTTACGTCGAGGCCAAGGATCTCGACAAATGCGACCACGCCATGCTGTCGTTGAAGAAAGCCATGCGTTGGGACGAGGAGGTCTACGGCCGCGAATACGACCTCGATATCTACATGATCGTGGCAGTGGACGATTTCAATATGGGAGCCATGGAAAACAAGGGTTTGAATATATTCAACACCTCCTGCGTCCTGGCCAACCCCTCGATTACCACTGATGCCGGCTTCCAGCGTATCGAGGCAATTATCGCCCATGAGTATTTTCACAACTGGTCCGGCAACCGGGTCACCTGTCGGGACTGGTTTCAGTTGAGCCTCAAGGAGGGCTTCACGGTATTTCGCGATTCCCGCTTTTCCGCTGATATGAACTCGCCTACCGTCAAGCGGGTTGAGAATGTCAAGCTGCTGCGCACCGCTCAATTTGCCGAGGATGCCGGCCCCACGGCACACCCGATTCAGCCACAGTCGTACATGGAGATCAGCAACTTCTACACCCTGACGGTGTATGAAAAAGGCGCCGAGGTCGTGCGCATGTTGCATACCCTGTTGGGTGAAGAAGGCTTTCGCAAGGGCAGCGACCTGTACTTCGAGCGCCATGATGGCCAGGCGGTGACCTGTGAGGATTTTGTCGCGGCGATGGCTGAGGCCAGTGGTCGCGATCTCAGTCAGTTCAAGCGCTGGTATCGCCAGGTTGGAACGCCCCACGTGACCGTGCGCGACAGCTACGATGCCGCCAAACAGATTTATTCCCTGACATTCGAACAAAGCTGCCCGGGCAGCGAACCGTTACACATCCCGGTAGCGATCGCCCTGTTGCCGGCCAGCGATGCTGTCACCGACGCTGGCCTGGAGCAACACGAGGGGGTTCTCGAACTGACTGCAAGGTCCCAGAGCTTCAGCTTCGCCAATGTCATATCCAGGCCGGTACCGTCGTTGTTACGGGGTTTTTCTGCGCCGGTAAAACTCGATTATGGCTACCGCGATGACCAGCTCCTGAGCCTGATGCAAAACGACAGTGATGGCTTCAATCGCTGGGATGCGGGCCAGCTTCTGGCCACGCGAGTGCTGCAAAAACTCATCGTCGATTATCGCAACGGCAGCCCTTTGCAGCTGGACGATACCCTTTCCGGCGCGTATGCCCGGTTGCTTGGTGATTCTGAGCTGGATCCGGCGATGGTGGCGCTGATGTTGCAGCTCCCCTCGGAAGCCTATATCAGTGAAGAGGCCGATATCATCCATGTCGAAGCGATTCATGCAGCCCGTGAATTCGCCCAGCGCCAGATTGCAGCCAGTTTGCAGGGGCAATTGCTCGAGGTCTATCTGGCAAATATCTGTGAGCAGCCCTATCGAGCCGACCCCCGCCAGACGGCCCAGCGCAGCTTGAAGAACCAATGCCTGGCTTATCTGGCCGCCACGGGTACCAAGCCTGCTATCGAGCTTTGCCACAATCAATACGATAACGCCGACAACATGACCGATACGCTGGCAGCATTGGTTTGCCTGTTGCAAATCGATAACGGGGGCGCTCACCAACTTTCAGAGCAGCTGCTGGAGGATTTTTACCAGCGCTGGTCCCATGAAAGCCTGGCAGTTAACCAGTGGTTCCAGATACAGGCCACGGCGACCCGCCCGGGGGGGCTCCAACGGGTGCAGCGACTGCTGCAACATTCCGCCTACGATGCCACCAATCCCAACAAGGTACGTTCCCTGGTGGCGGCATTCTGCAGCGGCAATCCGGTTAATTTCCATCAGCCGGACGGCAGTGGCTACCGCTTTCTGGTGGATCAGGTCTCCGCCATCGATCGCTATAATCCACAGCTTGCAGCACGCCTGCTGGTGCCTTTGACCCGCTGGAAGAAGTACCCGACAGGCAATGCAGATGCCATGCGTGGGGCGCTGGAGCAGTTGTCAAAAGGGCAAAGTCTGTCCCGCGATGTCTACGAAATCGTCAGCAAATCGCTGGCCTGA
>JAHEGP010000283.1:0-2373 GCA_024645065.1 Cellvibrionales bacterium
GGAAACAAGCAGCAAGGGCTTGCCATTGCTCTCCACCCTGCCACCCCTGGAATTTCCCAGGGCCGCGCTGCCCGATGAGCTGACAACAATCGATCGCCGGGAAGACGAGCTGCCGGCAGACAAGGACACTGACGCTGCGGCAAGCTTCGAGCCGGCATCAAAGACACTTGACAAACCCGCTATCAGCGCCCGGATTCCCCAGGTAATATAGCGGTTTACCAACCCCTTGATCGGAGACAACCATGTTGCGGATTGGCCTGTTCCTACTCACTAACCTGGGCGTCATTATGCTGGCCACCGTGACCCTGCAGTTGCTTGGGGTAGAGCAGCTGTTGCAGCAAAACGGCGTCGATCTGGACCTCGCCAACCTGCTGGTGTTCTGTGCTGTTTTCGGTATGGCGGGCTCCCTGGTGTCGCTGCTGATGTCGAAATCGATGGCGCGCCGCGCCATGGGCGTGCAGGTGATTAGCCAGCCCCGGGACCAGCGCGAACAATGGTTACACAGCACCGTGCAAAAGCTGGCCAATGAGGCCGGAATCGGGATGCCCGAGGTCGGGATTTTCCCTTCCCCCACCGCCAACGCTTTCGCCACTGGCTGGAACAAAAACAGCGCTCTGGTGGCTGTCAGCGAGGGCCTGCTCAATCGTATGACCCCGGCGGAAGTCGAAGCAGTGCTGGGACACGAGATAGGCCATGTGGCCAATGGCGACATGGTGACCCTGGGCCTCATCCAGGGCGTAACCAATACCTTCGTCATGTTTGGGGCGCGGGTGCTGGGGCATGTTGCCGATCGCGTGATATTCCGTACCGAGCGCGGCTATGGGCCGGGCTACTGGATCGTCACCCTGCTGGCACAATTCGTGCTGGGGATACTGGCATCCATGGTCGTTATGTGGTTCTCACGCTGGCGTGAATTTCGCGCCGACAACGCCGGAGCAGCGCTCGCCGGACGCCAGAATATGATCGACGCGCTGCGCCGGCTGCGCGGTGAAAGCGAGGTTCCCAAGGGCATGCCTGCGGAGCTGTCCGCCTTCGCTATCAATGGCGAGTTACGTGACAAGGTCTCTCGGCTCTTCATGAGCCACCCTCCACTGGCAGATCGCATCGCCGCCCTGCAGCGGGGTGCAAACCCGGAATAAAAGCGCTCCTCAGGCTTTGACCAGCTCTTCTTCATCCAACGGTTCAAGCAGTGCGAGATCTTTATTGCGGGCGTTATTGACGGCCTTGTCCAGTGGCGCCAGGAGGATGTTGCCCGCTAGCCGGGGATTAAAAAAACGCTCGGGATTTTCGATTTCAGTGCTCGGATCAAGCCAGTCAGCATAATCGTGGAGGCCCAGCATAACCGGCATGCGGTGATGGATCGGCTCGATTCCCGGGACCGCCACAGTGGTAATCAGGGCACAGGACTCTACCGTCACATCATCTTTTTGCCAATGATCCCAGATTGCTGCAAAGGCAAAGGCACCGCTTTGTGGCTTGATCAACCACGGCTTCTTGCCGTAGCGGTCGGTTTGCCATTCGATAAATGACGAGGCCGGGACGATGCCGCGGTGGCGGCGAAATGGGCTCCGAAACGCGGGGCTGCTGGCAACGGTTTCACTCTTTGCATTGAACATGCTGTATTTCGTGCTCGGACCGTCGGACCATGAAGGGGTCAACCACCAGCGCATAAAACGGAGCTCGCGCCCCCGGTCGGTCTCTATCACGATCGGCACCGTCTCGGTGGGAGCGACATTGACCATGGTAGGCAACTCGACATCGACGCCCAAATCGCGCATCAGTTCACGTAAAAACGGGTCGTCGATCACATTATAACGTCCACACAAAACTGACTTCCCCCGACGCTCGAATGATGAATTTTCTTACCTATAATAAGGCCAGTTTACAGTTAATTTTGCGACAACTTAAGGTGGGAAAACTATGGCGAGCCTGGCATTGATGGTAGATGGCGTGGTGATCAAGAAGTTTGAACTGGACAAGGATGAGCTGACTATCGGCAGGCACCCCGACTGCGACATTCAGATTGACGACGGCGCAGTCAGCAACAGGCATGCGGCGATAGCAATACGACCCAGCCGCTACCTGCCCGACCAAACCGAAATCACCCTCAGGGACCTGGGCAGCACCAACGGCACTTTCGTCAATAACACCAAGGTCACGCAGAAACTGCTCAGCAATGATGACGAGGTCCGAATAGCCTGGAATACTTTCAAATTTCTCGATACCCATCGACCCAACTTCGAGCGTACCGCCATTATGCTTGATAGCTGATAGCGCTGTTTCCCCGGGGTGAGTGACCATTAGCCCAGCCGGGCGCCAATACCGGGTCAGCTTGCTGGCCCCAAGCTGCACTTTTCCAGTGAGCCCGCTCCG
>JAHEGP010000283.1:2436-3848 GCA_024645065.1 Cellvibrionales bacterium
AATAAAATAACCCTTTCCCGGCCGACTCGAGGTGAATTGATGATGGATACAGAACAGCTTTGGGATTATCCCGAGGTTTTTACCCTTGCCGTTAAAGCAACAAGGGCTGACATCGATGCCTTCGGTCATGTCAACAATGTCGTCTACCTTCGCTGGCTGACCGAGTGTGCCTGGGCGCATTCCGCTGCGGTTGGACTGCCGGAAGCGAAGTGTGTGCAATTACGCCGGGGCATGGCAGTCAGGGCAATCCATGTCGACTTCCTTGCATCTGCCTACGAGGGAGAAGAATTGCTGGTGGGCAACTGGGTGTCAAAAAATGATGGCTTGCGAGCAACTCGACAGTATCAGATCATCAACCCGGCCACTTGCAAGACACTGCTGCGAGGCCACCTCAACTTTGTATGCGTCAACCTCGACAATGGCCGGCCAGCGCGAATGCCGCCTGAGTTCACAGCAAAGTATCAGGTAGGCCTTCGCCAGGACAATCATCTGCCGTCCGGATCATAGTCAACGAGCCCATGGCCGCGGTGAGCCCCATGCACCCGCCGCTGGCAAGACCCCGGGCATGGCAGTGACCGAGGTGTGAGGCAGTATTTGAGGGTAAAAGTCGACTTTCTTTGTGAAAACGGTATTCTGGGCGAAGCGAGCGCAACTGTGGAGACTATAAAACCATGCACAAAGTGGCTTTCTTGTTACTCGTCGCCGTACCCCTGACATCCCAGGCACACCCCGGCGCTGGCCCCGTTTCCTTCCCCATGCACATCCTGCACCATAGTGGCGATGGCGCGCTGCTCTGTCTGTTTACTGTCGCCCTGAGTGCATGGCTGTTGTTCAGTTCGCGCACAAACTCCCGCGGCGCGACACGGCAGCGGCCGGCACAATCGGCCGACCGACGGGCCCCGCCCAAGGCCAACCTTATACCGTAGCGCACCAACGACGGAGGCTTTACAGCGGATTGTCGCGGTCGCCCCGCAGTATTACAAGCAGTGCACAATGCGGTCCACTCATCGCCTCTCAGAGCCGGACGCAGGGAGGTCTGGCCGAATGGGTTTACCGACGCTGCTGAAGAAAACCGGAATCAAACCGCTGAAAGATGGGCTGCAGGGCAGATTTGCTATTGACCAAGGAAAGGTGCCAGTGCTGCTTCGATTTCTTCCGGAGTGGCCTCAGCCCAATAGTCCAGACTCAATGCTGAATGGGCAAACACCTGTAACAAGCAAAAAATGAGAAGCAATCGTTGTCGCAATTGTTGTCGCGTTGCCAACGTCTTTTCCTTTTAATCGAACACCAGGCCGCAAGAGTATAGCAGCAATCGAACCCCGTAGCACAAGCACCGGGAGACTGCCGAGCCAGAATCCTCCCTGCGTTGCGATAGGCGCCAGCCCGAGTCATCTTGTTGTCCGCCATTGCCT
>JAHEGP010000284.1 GCA_024645065.1 Cellvibrionales bacterium
CGGGATTTTTTTATGGGCATTCACATGGGGAAACCCCGCTCTTTATGGTGGGGTTCCGAGTCGTCGGACCGCCGGGATGCCGTATCACCCCTGTGACGCAGCCCTGCTCCGCAGGAGCGGCGTAGAGGCGCTCTGGCGTCCCGCCGGGATCGCAAGCACTGCTTGCGACCTACAGTAGGTCACCGATTTTTGCTCCTCGGCAACTGCTCCTGCGTTGCTCTACTAAGTGACATCCCTGTCACGATGCAAAATCGGCATACCGGCCATGCTAATTGTCGCCGAACAGCCATAATTGTCAGGCGCCAAATCGAAGCCCCGGATTCGCGAGAGTTCGGGGCTTTTTTATGGGCATTTCACCCTGCTGCCACTACCGGGGATCATGTGACGATTCGTGCGTAATCCCGGGCCGGCTCTGCAGTAAACCCGGCACCGCTTGTGGTCCCGGGGATATAATCTCCTGGCTTCCCGGTAGAAAACCAGCCTCACTGTCTTTTTTATCCCCGTTGACTGCAACTGAATTCCAAATGAGGCCTTTGTTGATTACCATACCCCATCATTTTGCATGGCGTTTACCCAATTGGACAACAAGCGGGATTTAATTACCAGACTGGCTGACGGGCACTATCACTCCGGAGAAGAACTGGGTGAGGAACTGGGTATCTCTCGCGCCGCAGTGTGGAAACAGCTGCAGAAGCTATCCGATTTGGGCGTTGAATTAGATAGTTGCAAGCGGCGTGGCTACCGGATTCCCGGGGGTCTCTCCCTGCTGGATAGTACAATTATCAAAAGCAACCTGAGTCCGGCCGTGGCGGCAGCGGTTGCGTTAACAGTTCTAGAGCTGGTCAAATCGACCAACGAAGTAGCCATGAGTCTTGCCAGAGACGGTGACGCCGGTGGCAGTGTGGTTTTAGCTGAAATGCAGAGCGCGGGCAAGGGGCGGCGCGGCCGCACCTGGGTTAGTCCTTATGGCAGGAACATTTATTTTTCAACAGTACACCATTTCTCCGGTGGAGCCGCTGTTACCCAGGGTCTTAGCCTTGCGGTCGGCGTCATCGTAGTGCAAGTACTGCAGGATATGGGAGTCGGTGACCTGCGCCTGAAATGGCCAAACGATATTCTATGGCACGGCAAAAAACTGGGTGGCATTCTACTGGAAATTAGCGGTGACCCCGCGGGCAGTTTCGATGTCATCGTGGGCCTGGGTATCAATGTCAATATGTCGCTGCGGGAGGGCAATGAAATAGGCCAGCAGTGGACAACGCTGTCTGACATTACAGGGTCTGCGGTGGACCGCAGTCTCTTGAGCGCCCGGCTTGCGAATGGCTTGCTGCCAATGCTGGCAGCATACGAAAAATATGGCTTTGAGCGCTATCGGAAAGCCTGGCAGCAGCTCGATAGTTGTTTGGATCAAGCGGTTGTACTGACCGCTGGGGACCAGCACATCACCGGTGTGGCCCGGGGTGTCACTGAATCCGGGGCGCTGCGTATCGAAACGCCGGAGGGCTGCTCGGAATTCAGTGGCGGCGAGATCAGTTTGCGTGCGCGTCAATGATAATGGATGTCGATATTGGTAACAGTCGAGTCAAATGGCTGTTGCGTGACGCCACCAGTGTTTTGGATAGTGGGGTTAGCACCTCAGTGGAAGACCTGATAACCCGGCTGCGCGATGGGTCTTCGCTGCCGCAGCGCACCCGGGTTTGCTGTGTTGGTGAATCCAGAATGCTGGATACGCTCGATGCTTGGCTCGAGAGCAACCGACTTCCAAAGGCGAAAAGGGCGGTAACCACTGCTTACGCTGCCAGAGTGACAAATGGCTATGATCAGCCGGAACGGCTTGGTGTCGACCGTTGGCTGGCATTGTGCGCCGCCTGGAACAGGTCGGTCGGGCCAACAGTAGTGGTTGACGCGGGGAGCGCCATGACCGTTGACTTTGTGGACGTTAACGGCCAGCACTGCGGCGGATATATCGTTCCCGGTATTGCTATGCAGCAGAACAGCCTGATATCGAATACGCAACTAGTGCGCTTTGATACAGACCTTTCCGGGGTGCATCTTGCCCCGGGGCGCTGCACGGCAAATGCTGTCAATAACGGTATCGCCTGCATGCTCAAGGCGATGATTGAAAGCTCGGTAGAAAGCTTTCGCCGGTCTTCAGGTCAGGCGCCGAAATTGTTTTTAACCGGTGGCGACGCAGCAATGCTCAGCGCGTTTTTGCAGGTGCCGTACTTTTTGGAGCCTGATCTGGTACTGGAGGGCATCAACCTTGTAATGCCCCAGGCTTAAGGCTATAGCTTTACTGGCAACACGGGTGCTGATTTTTCAATTTTCGTTATGTAAAAGGATGTCGGGTTTAATGCGTTGGGTTTTTGGGTTTTTGATCGTGGCGAATATTGCTTATCTGGTTTGGCAGAGCGGCCAATCCCGTGCCCCGGACCCTGCTCAAACCAATCCCGAGGAAATCATAGACACGGATGCCGAATCCCTCGAGCTGCTCTCTGAAATGGATCCTGCAGTGCTCGCGCAGAAGACCAGGGCGGCGGTTACCCCGACCCAAGGGCAGACTGCGTCTCAGCAATTGTGCTGGCTTCTCGGGCCTTTCCGGGAGCAGGTAACCGCGAAACAAGTCGCAACTCGATTCCAGGTACTGAATATCCCGGCGAGCTTGCGCACTATAGAGGGCATTACCGGGCTGGATTACCTGGTGTACAGCGGCCCCTATGTATCCCGAGCCGATGCTCTGGGGAAATTGCGCATGCTGCAGGAACTGCAGATCGACAGTTTCCTGATTACCCGCGGAGCTTTAACAGACGCGATTTCCTACGGGCTGTTTCCAAAGCGCTCACAAGCAAAGGTGCTTCAAGGGGAGTTGGCGGAAATGGGCTACCAAGTCGATATAAGAGAAAACAAGCGGACCGAGGTTCAGCAATGGCTGGTGGTGCCTGTAGCCGTCGCCGAGAAAGTGTCAATAGCGTTCTGGCAGGAGCTGGAATCAGACTTTGATGGCATTGATCGACAACAAAAGTGGTGTCATGCCATTGCTTCAACTGGCAACATCGACTAGAATGCTCGCCGCTTTAAAGGCAGGCCTTGAGCTGGCGTAGCTCAGCAGGTAGAGCAGCTGACTTGTAATCAGCCGGTCGGGGGTTCGATTCCTCTCGCCAGCTCCAATTTTTTGCGATAAGACAGGGCATCGCGGCTCTTCACTATTGACATCGGTGAGGCGCTTGCGCAGAATGCCCGGCTACTTTTTTGGTGGGGTTCCCGAGTGGCCAAAGGGATCAGACTGTAAATCTGACGCGCAAGCTTCGGTGGTTCGAATCCACCCCCCACCACCAAATCTTAGCCAAATTGCTGTAGCTGACAGGCCTGGCCAATGGGTCGTCAAGCAGTAGGGCTGGATGAACGCGCGGGTATGGTTCAATGGTAGAACCTCAGCCTTCCAAGCTGATGGTGCGGGTTCGATTCCCGCTACCCGCTCCAAATGGAGTGAGGTTGGGTCAGGGCTCATATAGCTCAGTCGGTAGAGCACTTCCTTGGTAAGGAAGAGGTCACCGGTTCAAATCCGGTTATGAGCTCCATTTATTGCTGAACACCCGGGGGTGTTCGTTGTGAGTTTGATATAAAGATCCGTTAGGAGAAGGTCGCAATGGGTAAAGCAAAGTTTGAACGCACCAAGCCCCACGTGAACGTGGGCACGATTGGTCACGTAGACCATGGTAAGACTACGCTGACGGCGGCCCTGACCCGGGTATGTGCGGAGGTTTGGGGTGGTGAACTGCGTGGTTTTGACCAGATTGACAACGCGCCGGAAGAGCGGGCGCGGGGCATCACGATTGCGACGTCGC
>JAHEGP010000285.1 GCA_024645065.1 Cellvibrionales bacterium
GCAATTGCAAAAGCCGATGCAGATACTTTACAGTAAGCCCCGGCGACAATGCCCTTCAAGCTGACGTGATTTCCATGGAGCTCGAGAATGCCTTCTACGCTGTTAGTCTTGCTACTGATCCGAACGAAGCATTCCCTACTTTCGGGGGTATTGGCGGTGGCTTTGAAGTCCACCTGTCCCGGGGTTATGCGCACCTCGATATCCTTACTGCGGATGATGACGAGACCAATAACGTGATTGCCCCGTTACTGGCATTCATCAAGCGCAACCTGGATTGATTCCTGCCCAGGTCGGGACAGGTCCGGCGCCAGGGGTCCCTTCGTATCAGGTCCTGAAATGCACCCGATCATCATGTTTATAGACAGGTAGACTCCATGACAAGATTGCTCGCTCTCATACTTGTGTTATCCGGCTGCACCGGGATACCCGATGGTGTCCGGCCGGTTGACGACTTCAAGCTGGAACCTTATCTCGGCACCTGGCACGAAATTGCCCGGCTCGACCACTCCTTCGAGCGGGGTCTGGAGCAGGTGACGGCTCAGTACAGCCTGCGCCCGGACGGCGGCGTGGCGGTGGTCAATCGGGGGTTCTCTACTGGCAGCGAGGAATGGGAAGAAGCCGAGGGCAAGGCGTATATGGTGGGAGACGCCAATGTCGGCCACCTCAAGGTGTCGTTCTTTGGCCCCTTTTACGGCAGCTATATCATTATCGAGCATGACCCGGAGCAGTACGCGCTGGTGAGTGGGCCCAACTATGAGTACCTGTGGATTCTTGCGCGAGATCCGCTACTGGAGCAGCAGACCCTGGAGCGACTGGTCGAGAAAGCCCGCGTCCTGGGCTTCGATACCCGAAAGCTGATCTACCCAGCGCCACTTCTGGATTGAAAAAGGCTGAAAAAAACGGCTGTCACCAAGTGGCGTCAGCCCGTTTGGCACAACGCTAGCGGTACGTCATGAGTTTGACCCTGCCGAGACTGGAACGGAAGCGTTCGCCTCCTCAATTTGCTCCTGTGCCAACGCCTCGAGGGCTTGCAATTCCTGGCAGAAATAATTGAACAACACCCAGGCGTCGGGCAGGACCGCGCTGTCCCCCAACACGCATAGATTGGCATTGTTGCAATAGCTCCAGAGCGTCATGTTGATCCCGGTGCCATCGAATATCTGCCCGGTGGAAAACCAGTTTTCAACAATTGCATTGCCCAGATAGAGCGGCTCCCTGGGGCCCGGAACGTTGGACAACAGGATGTTGCCAAAGAGGCCGAACTTACCTTGCTGGGCGTTGATGCGCCAGCGAATCAGTTTTGTCAGCCAGGGCGGCGACAATTGCACCAGGCTGGTGATATCCGCTCCGCGAGCGGCCTCCATGTGTTCTTTCATTTCCTGGGCGGAGCGCCGACTTGCCCGCAGCCGGTCCAGGGGATCCTCGATCTCAACGTGCAGCCAGGTATAGTCTACGGTGGCAAAGTTGCCCTCCCCCTGCATGCCCTCCGGGCGGCTGCCGGATATCGGAATGCCCGCAACCAGGGGGCCATTGTCAGGGTTGTAATCGAGATCACGCAAGAGCCTGCGCGCAGCTCCGGCACAGCATGACAGGTACAAATCGTTCAATGTCACGCCCAGGGCCCGGCGGGTTGTTTGCATCTGCTGCAACGGGATAGTGTCGCAGAAAAAGCTGCGACCGTGGGATAAGGCCAGGTTTATCGGCGTTTTGGGCATCATGCCGGGCGCGGGCGGTTTGGGTTTGCCTTCCTCCTCATAGCGCTTTTCCAGGGCGCGCACCTTTTTGATGCCGCTTATCAGCTTGGGCACGTGCTGGACGATGACTCCGGGTAAATCCCGGGCCCCCAGCAGCAGCGCCTTGAACCACGAAGGCGGTTTTTCCCCTTTCCAGGCTTGTGCCGGCGCTGACGGTTCATAGCCCGGCTCTTGAGAAAAGTACTGGCGCATCGCATAGGAAGCACCGACACCGTCGAAGTAGGCATGGTGGACCATGGTAACCAGTGCTACCCTGCCATTTTCCAGGCCTTCCACCACCCAACTCATCCAAAGCGGGCGGCTGCGGTCGAGCTGGTAGGCATAGACGTCGGACATGAATTGACACAGCGCTCGCTGGTCGCCCGGAGCCGGGCACGCGACACGGCGCAGATGGTAATCGAGATTGAAATCGGCGTCTTCCACCCACAGCGGATGACCCAGGCCCAGGGGTGAGGGAACGTATTTCAGGCGAAAAGCCGGGATCAGGTGCAGGCGATTGGTCACCTGCTGACGGTACCTGGCAAAGGACCAGCCGTCAGGGTCATTGGTGGGGTCGATAATGGCAATCTTCAGGGTATGCATATAACAGCGAGGCGTTTCAATCCCCAGCAAAAATGCATCCGTACCGCTCATTCGTTTCATGGTTTTTTATCCTTGCGACATGTTATTGTAAGCGAGCGCTGATCGATGCCCGAAGCTTACCATTAGCCCTGCTTGTAACCAAATCGGCAGCAAGGCCGGAGCTTCTGGCGCAGGAGACCAGCCATACCACCAACCGGGAGTCATTGATCGCATGCCAGGATTGATTACCGATCTTTGCGTAGCGGCCCGCCTGGGCGCACGGTCTGCTGCACGACGTCTGCGCCATGAACTGGCGCCGCCACCTGACAGCAACGCCTTTGCTGACGCCCTGCAGGGCCTGTTCGAAAAAGCACCTCGGTCGCTGATAGCGGAAACCCGTTGTTTGCGTTTGTCGGCACAGCAACCGCCGTGGGTAGGCACGGGCATTATGCTGGAGGCGGGCGACGAAGTGAGTTACTTCGCCCAGGGCCGGGTCTATGCCAACCGGGCCCTCGATATATGGCTGAGCCCCGCCCTCCAGATTTGGGGCAGGATTGGACCTGCAGGTGAGGTATTTCGCGGGACTCGCAACTGTCACTCTTTTAAGGTAAACCAGGCTGGCGAGCTGTTCTTCGGCAACTATTTTCCCAATGACTGGGCTGACCGCAGCGGAGCTCGCAAGCTTGATGACGAAGTCTATAACAAGGTCAGCGGAGAATTCCGTGTCGTTGTTGTGCGCTGGGCCGAAAGTGCACTGGCGGGATTGAAGCAACTGCGTAAAGAGGGCGACTATCAGGATTACCTGGCGCAGGAAATCGCGCGGCTCGAGCAAGGTGACACCACCCCACCCGGCTGGAATTACCTGTGGCACCTGGGGCCGGCGGAGATCTACCAGCGCGGTGTCAGTCCGACGGGCGATGCTTGCATTCATTGCCATACCCGCGCCGATGTCGGGATTCTGCAGTACCCTGTAGAGCTCCCCCTCGAGCCCGGCACAGCGCTCAGTTGGAGCTGGTGTGTCAGCCAGCTCCCCTCAGACCTGAGAGAAGATTCCGTACCCAGTCACGACTACCTCAGTATCGCAGTAGAGTTCGATAATGGCCGCGATATCACCTATTACTGGAGTAGCAGCCTGGCAGTGGATACCGGCTATGACTGCCCGCTGCCAAACTGGCACGCCAAGGAGTACCACGTGGTGGTGCGCAGCGGGACAGCGGATCTCAAGCAATGGTTGCGCGAACGTCGCGATCTGTATGCCGACTACGAGCGCTATATGGGCACACCCCCGGCTCGCATCGTCCGGGTTTGGCTGATAGCCAACAGTATCTTTCAGCGCAATGCCGGCCATTGTGACTATGCCGATATCGTGTTGCATCATCGAGACCGGGATATTCGGGTGTTGTAGGTCAGGAGTCTGTCGGACTTAGACTGATTCTACTGCGGCGGCGGGACACCGGCCCATTTTGACGCGATTTCTCGTTACATAGCCCCACTATGCGCCTCAAAATCGCGTCAAAATGTACTCGC
>JAHEGP010000286.1 GCA_024645065.1 Cellvibrionales bacterium
GCACCCGCCTGGGGCAGCTGGTGAGAGCGGCCAGCAAGGAGCGCGAGAAGCAGCAGGCGCCGAAATCCGCTCGCAAGTTATTTCGCTATCTCCGTGAACTGGATGAGCATTCGCGGACGCAGGGCTGGGAACCACCCCCGGGGGAGTGACCTGGCCGCAGCCGATCCGGCACTGGCGGAAGGCTTATTACCCGCTAGTTCCCGCGCTCCTGCCTCATGGCTTCTTATCGCGGGTTTCGGCCAGGCGCTTGAAATTGATAGCTGGCTTGTCAAGGGTTCCGGTCACCTCATAGACGGCGCTGGTCAGCTTCTCCAATTGCTTTTCAAATACCTTGCCCGCTACAAAGACGCCTGCTGCCAGCGGCAATCCGCCGGGCAGCGTCAGGGCTACAACCCAGGGCAGATTACTGGTAATCGGTAGTGCGACAACAAGCTTGGCATCAATATTGCCCCGATTGATGTCAAAATCACCGGAGAGTTTGAGCAGGCTACTGGGACCACTCACCGAAAGTGGCTCTGGAAAACTCAACTGTCCGCGAGCGAGCAAAATCTCACCCTTGATGCGGTCGTAGCTGATCCCTTTTTGGTAAAGATCGGAAAAATCCAGCCGCAGTCTGCGGGCGAGGTTATTGATATTCAGTATCCCCACCAGCTTGAGCGCGTCGGCGGCGGTTCCGGAGGTCTGCAGCAGTTGGCCGTCTCGCAAGTCAAGCCGCAAATTTCCGGCAATAACGGGCACGGCAATTTTGTCTGGAGGATAATCCCAATGCAGTTTCACTCCCACCTGGGCCGATTCGCTAACCACGCCAGCGGAGTAGCCCCAGTGCAAAAATAAATCATCCAGATTGCCCGTTCGCAGCATACCTTGCACCTCACTGCGATGCGCTTTGCCATTCGCGGTCCAGCGCAACTGAGCCCCCCTATTGACGTCCATTCCGGCAAAGGTCGCACCGCCGACGTCTATCCGGAGGTTGCTCGCCGCTATTCCGCCGGCAATGGGATTCAGGCTAAAGGACCAGCTTCCCAGGTCCAAATCACCGACCGAAAATTTTTTCACTGTGACATCGGCGGCTGGCAAACTGCGGGGATCGACTGCTGCAAGCCCGGGCCCCTCCACCTTGCCTGCGCGCGCCCCGACAAGGGGCAACAGCAAGTGATCAAATGCCAGTTCCAGCTTGCGTCGCTCGGTCGGCAGCAGCACCGTGCCCTGAATCCTTGGGTGGCTGACTTTGACTCGCCAGCGCTGGTCAACCAGCGCCGCATCCACTACAGCTGCTTGCACCCATTCGCCAAACAGGCGAAGTTCGGCAATCGGCAGCTGCTCCACCCGCAGCCCAAGCCCAATCGAGGACGTGCTGTTCCCTGCCAGGGTCTGGTACCTTGCAAAGACATCAAGCCATTGACCCAGGTCCGCCTGGGGCAATGCCCCGTTAATCAGTACTCCGGTTGCCGGTAACGCCGGTGTAGCGCCGCGACCAATCCTGATGCCGGCACGGGGCACGTCACCGCCCAGATCAATGCGACCGCTCAGTACCTCGGCAACGTATAACTCGCTGTAACCGGGCCGCGCCAGGCTCAGGTCATATTGCAGCATACGCGACTGGGAGGCCGGCTTGGCAAACGGCTCAGGCAGCGCCAGGGCCACACCGACCAGGTCGGAACGAAATCGAATGCTCGACTCAATGCTACTATCGTCAGTAGGAACGATAGTCATTTCGGCCTGGATGGCGGTTTTCCCCGCAGCCAGCCCCAATGCCGGATACCCCAGCCATTGCCGCAAGCCCTCTATCGCGACATCACCATTAGCCCGCAACACCAGCGGCTGGTTGCCAGAAGCCGTGACTTCGCCGGCAAAAATACTTGCACTGACCGGCTCGCCCCACAGCTTCCCCTGGATCCGTTGGGCGGTAATCCCGCCGGATGATCGATAGCTCAGGTCACCCTCGACGCCGGTAAAGTTCAACTTGAGACCCGGATTGCCCAGATCAAGTTGCTGCAGTTGACCGTCGACAGACAGTACCGGCGACTGGCCGCCCCCCAGGGGAATCTTCAGGTCAAGGCCAGCAACGTAGCGACCGCTGGCAACCCAGTTGTCAAAAGCGCCGCCGGTTGCATCGCGCAGCGGTGACTCCCGGAACAACTGGATCAGATCCCTCGCGGGTCCCTCGACATCGGCAACCACGTCCAGCCAGGTGCTCTTCTCCCGGGCACTCATATCCACCCGGACATTACTTAACCTGGTGTTGAGCGTCATGGCACTGGGTGAGGTCGCCATCAGGTAGTTATCCGCTAATACCACATGGGCTTCGATTTTTTCCAATAACGGCCATTCAGGTTGATAGCGCAGTCGACCATTGCGGGCATCAAGAAACAGTTGCACCGTTTTGTCGAGCGGGTTGGAGGCAGCCAGGGAACCGCAGTAGATGAAGCCCAGTTGATCGACATCGGCCGCCTCGATGCTCACGTCGAGCCAGTCGCGCAGATCTTCGCCCAGCAGCATGGGTATGTAGCGGTCGCGATATCCTGCATCAGTGTCTTGCAGGCCAATCATCAGCGACATCGCGGGCGGATCATCCTCACTCTGCTGCCGCGGTATATCCAGGTCGAGCTGGGCTGTACCCTTGCCAAAATCGCCATGCAGCCGAATCAGGCCACTATTCACGACTACCCTCTCACCCACCTCCCATCCAACCCGGGCATCGACCCCTTCGAAAATCAGTTTCTCGTTGTACATGCTGGGGAATTCAAGCTCCAGGTAACTGCCGTCAAGGTCGACATAACCCTGCCAAAGCCCGGCCTCGACATAACCATCGATAGAAGTGGCACCGGGGGCGCCCTTCCAGGATTCGATGGCAGCATCCGCCAACCTGGCGCGAATACGAAATTCGCTGGCTCGCTGTTTTTGTAACGGGATAGTAAGAAAGATATTGCGCAAAAGTCCGGCGGGTTGCAGGGTTTCCATGACATCGGCCAGGGCCGCGGGCAATAAGTCACTGCCCAGGGCGCCCTCGGTCAGGGGCCTGATTGGGGCTGCATCCAATTGCACCGCCAGCACATCAGCAGCGGCTGGCAGACTGAACTCGAGCTGATTGAAATGATAACTTATACCCGTCCAGGCAAAACCAAGGTCCTGTATTTTCCCGTCGAGCACTCCGTCGGGGTGGCGCCTCAGCAGGAAATCGAAGCCCAAATCTTCCAGATTGGGGGTCTCGGTCCCAAACAGACCGTCCAACTCCCAACCCGCGGCGACGAGCGTTCCTCTGGTTTCGAGCGTGTCTCCACGGCCCCAGTCGAGCCAGAGCTCACCGGACAGTGCTGCGGGCAGCCTGGTCTGCCACTGCCCGAGGTAGGGTGCCAAATTGTCGACTCGCCATTGCTCCAGCTCAAGATAGCCGTTGACAGCCCGGGGATCATCCAGCCATCCTTCAAACTCAGCCACCATGCGCAAACTTGCGTCTGCGCCAGGCTCACCGAGTTCCAGATTGAGTTGTGACAGGTAGAGGCCCCGGCGTAGCACCAGGCTCAATTGCCCGATGCTATGGGAGCTCCGGTCCTGCGGAGTGGCTGCGATCTGCACATTGGTCAATTCCAGCAGGTCGAGCTTCTCGAAAAAGCGGACCAGCGCGGCGCCACTCCCCTCCGCCTCCGCGGGCCGATCGATACCCTCCAGCCCCCAAAGACCATCCTCTGATTCCGCCAGTTGGATTTCGGCGTCGACCAGCGATACGGTCTCAGCCAGCACAGTGCGAAAAAAGATGCTCTCGACCAGATCGAAGTAAACGGCGAGGTACTCCGCCTCCACCACCGTGTTTCCAGCGGGGTTCAAG
>JAHEGP010000071.1 GCA_024645065.1 Cellvibrionales bacterium
AGCACGGTGCGGAACAGGTCGACGTCTGGTGCCTCGCTCGCACACCGCCCCATCAGTAAGGTATAGCGTTGTATCCCCGGGAACAACGGCAGCAATCCCCCGGCATTTTGCATACAATAGGCTCCGCAAGCAGGGAGCAGCGATCAACGCCGCTTACTGCGATTTCGGCAGCCGTGCCACATAGACAAGCCGGTTAGTGCAATTCCAGGGAGTACTCCGCCAAGTGACCGATGCCGATAAAGAACACCAGCAACAACCCTACTACCGCTTGAGCCCGGACACGGTAATTGACGCCGCCGAGAGCCTCGGCCTGGTTTCTGACTACCGCGTACTCGCACTCAACAGCTTTGAGAACCGGGTCTACCAGATCGGTATAGAGCAGGCGCAACCGGTGGTGGCCAAATTTTATCGCCCCGGGCGCTGGAGCGACGCCCAAATACTCGAGGAACATCGCTTTTCGCAGGAACTGGTCGACGCAGGCCTTCCCGTGGTCGCGCCCCTCGCTTATGGCGGCCAGACTCTGCACGAATACAACGGTTATCGTTTTGCCGCATACCCGCGCCGTGGTGGCCACCCGCTCAATGTTGATGACATGGACATCCTCTACCGCATGGGCCAGCATCTGGGCAGAATCCACGCTACGGGCGCGCTGGCGCCATTCAAGCACCGCAATACACTCGATGTGATGCGGCAGATGAAAGACGATATCAGCTTTCTCCAATCGAATTTTATGCCGTCGGGCCTGCAGGACGCTTACCAGAGCCTGACTGCTGACCTGTTGGATACAATCCAGAGGCGTCTTGACGAGTTGCCCGTGGTGACCAATATCCGGCTGCATGGGGATTGCCACGCCGGCAATGTATTGTGGCGTGACGAAAAACCCTGGTTCGTCGACTTCGATGACTGCATTAATGGCCCGGCTATCCAGGATATATGGATGCTGCTGTGGGGCAGCCGCCCCGAACAGGAGCGCCAGCTTGGCGAAATCAGCGAAGGCTACAATGAGTTTAACGATTTCCATACCTCCCAGCTTGGCTGGATAGAAATTCTGCGCAGCTACCGCATTGCTCACCAGGCCGCATGGATCGGACGACGCTGGGAAGACCCGGCCTTCCCCCGCGCCTTTACCTGGTTCGATACCCCGCGTTACTGGCCGGACCACATTCTGGAACTGCGCGAGCAGCTGGCCGCCCTCAATGAACCACCGCTCTCGCTTTGGGCTTGACTATAATCATCACCTGACAAGCACCGTATATCCCGCAACTAACGAAGAGAAATTGCCAGATGGGTCGATTGTTAAAGCTGATGTTACTTGCCAGCCTGTTACTGCTGCTGCTGGGACCCCTCGCAGTCTATCTGCTGGTTTTGAGCGACAAGCCAATGGCGCTGCCGCCGGAGCAACTCGATTCCAACGAAATCATGCGGGTGCAGCGATTGGTGGCACAGCAGGTTGCGCGCAGTAACGATGCGGGCCGCGTGACCCTGGCGCTTACCGAAAAAGACCTGAGGACCGCACTCGCCTTTGGTCGACAGGCTGCCAAGCTGCCGCTACTGGAGGGGTTGGCACTGGAGCTCGAAGACGAGCACCTGCTGGTTTTCGGCAATCTCAAGCTGCCGATGGTGCCGGGTCGCGATATCGTCAATTTTCAGGCGCGACTGGGGACGGACGGCAGACACCCCACCATCACCAGCCTGAAACTTGGTAATCTCAACGTGCCAGGGCCGCTCCTCGCCTGGCTTGAAAAACGCGGAATCAAGTTGCTGCAAAGCGATCAACGCCTCGTCAATGCCCGCAAGACCTGGGAGTCCATCGAGCACTTGGGCATCGCCGATCAGCGAGTTGATATCACCTACCAGATCACCCCGGAAGTGATCAACAGCGTCACCGCAAAACAGAAGAAACTGCTGTTGGAGCAGGTCGATACTGAGCGGGTTGCGCGCTACTCCCAGTTGCTCGAGAAAATCAGCCAGAAGACTGCCGCCGAGCGCTACCCGCTGACCGGAATGCTGGGGCCGGCCTATGACCTGGCGCGCAAGCGAACGGCCGCGGGTTTCGATGCGGTGGAGGAAAACAGTGCCGCGTTGATCGCCCTGGGGCTCTATGCCTCAGACCCCAAGGTCATCCAGATGACGGGACTGGGCAATCTGCTCACCCCCTCATCACGCCGCCTTTCTCTCACCCTGCACCGGCGCAACGATCTGGCGACGCACTTTATTACCGCGGCGCTGATATCGCTGTTTGCCGGCGACCAGGTTGCCGACCTGATGGGGATGCAAAAGGAGCTCGAGGACAGCCAGTCCAGCTCCGGATTCGGACTGGCGGATCTCGTGGCCGACAAAGCCGGCATCCGCTTTGCCTATCTTGCCACCATCAACGATCAATCAGCCCGCCAACTGCAGGATCAGTTGAGCCACTTGCTGTACGACGATGAGCTGCTACCGAGCCCCGACGACTTGCCACAACTGGATATTGCCGGCGACCTGGCGCGGCTCGATGACAGCGAACTGGAGCCCTATCTGGCCAACATAGAACGTCGTATCACCGAACTGCTGGGACGGATTTCCCTTTACCGACTGTAATGCCCCGAACAAGGTGGTGTAACGGTCTTCCAGACTGTCTCAAACCCCGCAGTGGATACAATGTTTTTCCTTTGCTCTCGAAATCATCAAGTTAGCGTCGGACACCGGGGTCAGGCGGCGGCAATTCCCGGAATCCGGGCAGCCTGCTAGTCGCGGTTATTTGGCCAAACCAGGGTTCGCAACCAGTTTAAAAAGCTGTTTCTCGAAAGCACCTCGCGCTCGATGGAGTCGATGTATCGCGCCAGTGCTTCGGGGTCGGCAAAGTAGTCGGCGCGGGTGACAAAACCCTGCTCCGGATCCAGCTGCTTGACCACCACCGCAGGATTTCCCGCGACCACCACATTTGGCGGTACCTCCCGGGTTACCACCGCTTTGGCAGCGACCACGCTGTTTTCCCCGATACTGACACCCTTCAGCACAGTGCTGTGGTCTCCCAGCCAAACATTGTCGCTGATCCTCACCGGCCGCGCCGCAGTGTCCCGCCGGGTTCGATCGTATAGCCCATGCCAGTCTGAATCGGTGATATACACGCCATTGGCCATCATCACCCCATGACCGATTTCGATCGACTCACAGGCGCTGATGCGGGTTCCCGGGCTGATCATCACATAGTCGCCAATGCTAATGCTGCCCTGCCCCGGCTGCGTGCCCCACACCCCGATGCGCACCCAGTTGTCCGGCTCACCTACCACCGTCGCGCACTTGCCGATGCGGATATTGGGGCCGCCAACATGAACATACCAGGGCTTCATAAAAGTCGGATGATCGCCAAGATAGTCGCAGGCGGGTTTGATGAAGTGCCGGGTGTACCAGCCGCGGTACCCGATATAGATTTTCTTGATCCAGTAGGGGCGTCTGTCTTCTCGCATTTATCCTTGCCTGCTGCTGAGGACCGCTTGATCAGCCCATGATTTTTATGGGTGCTTGGGGTAAAGTGAAACCCGTGGCATCAATGCGAGCTTTCACCATGCAAAATATGGTCAAACATTACATCAAGGGCGCCGATCCCGTGTGGGACACGATTCGCGAGGAAACAGCGATCGACGCCGCCAATGAACCCATTCTCGCCAGCTTCCTCCACGCAACCATTCTAAACCATGACACCATGGAAGCGGCACTGAGTTTTCACCTGGCCAACAAGCTCGACAGCCCCACCGCCTCGGCGTTGCTACTGCGCGAGGTTATTGAGGAAGCATTCGCTGCCGACAAGAGCATTGCCGCCGCCATTCGTGACGACATTCGCGCGGTTCGCGAACGCGACTCTGCTTGCGCCCAGTACTCCACGCCGTTTCTCTATTTCAAGGGCTTTCACGCGCTCCAGACCTATCGCGTTGCGCATCACCTTTGGCAGCACAAGCGGCGCGAACTGGCGCTGTTTTTCCAGAACAGGGTGTCGGTGGAGTTTGGGGTCGACATCCATCCGGCAGCGCGCATTGGCAGCGGCATTATGCTGGACCACGCCACCGGGATTGTCATCGGCGAAACGGCCGTAGTGGGCAATAACGTGTCGATTATGCAGTCGGTTACCCTCGGCGGGACGGGTAAGGCCGGGGGCGACCGCCATCCCAAGGTGGGCGATGGTGTGCTGATCAGCGCCGGGGCCAAAATTCTGGGCAATATTCGCATTGGCGACGGCGCCCAGATCTGCGCCGGCAGCGTGGTGCTAATCGACGTGCCCGCCCATACCACGGCCGCCGGCGTACCGGCGCGACTCACCGGTCACCCCTGCTGCGATCAACCGGCCCTGGAAATGGATCACAAACTGGCGTAGCCGGCCTGCAATCGCTACTGCGCCAGGGCTAACGCAGCGCCTCCCACAGACGACACAGATACCGGTATACCCGCATCGCAAGTTGCAGATCGCAGTTGAGATCTGGCGGAATCAAGGTGCTGCCCAGGTGGCTGGCGATCACTGCAAAGTCAAACGCACGGCAACCCATGCCCGCATATTCCCAATCAATCAGGTAGAGACGATCGGCAGCGGCAATAATGTTGCCGGGTACGGGATCGTGGTGACACAGCGCTTGGCAGCTGCAGCCATTCTGGAACCGGCGCAACAGCGGCTGCATGCGCGCATGCTCCCGGGCGAGCACTTCCTGTGGCGCCGGCAACTGGCGCCAGTAGGCATCGGCATGTGCCAGGTAATCGTAACGCGGCAGGTCGACCCTGAGGCCGTGAACCCGCTCCATCAGGCCAAGCAACCGCTCTGTGCGGCCGGATCTGCCAGCCCCGGGGTCAGGCCAATGGACACCACTGACAAACTCCGTTAGCAATACTCGATCATCGCAGTAAACAGGCCTGGGCGCGATGCCTGCCTGGGCCGCAGCGGCCAATACCCTGCTCTCGGCATCTCGATCGATACCCAGTGCGACACTGGCCGGGTGATTTCGACGCAACACCAGGCGCCGGCCACTCACCTCAATCAGATAGGTGCAATTGGTGCGCCCACCAGGCAAGCGCTGCAACAAACGGGGCGCTTGCGCCAGGCCCCAGCCCTGCCAATCCTGGCACCAGCTTTCAAGCACAGGATTCCTCGCCGCAGGGAGTTGCCATGCGCGCGGACTGCATGCGGTATTGCTGTTGCCAGCGAGCGAAGCCAACAATCGCGATGATCACATAGGCGACAAAAAGCAGCGCGGTCATCTCCAGTCCACGATTCAGGTACAAGGGAATAGACACCACATCGATTACTATCCAGTAGAGCCAGTTCTCGAGGATCTTGTGGGCAACCATCACGGTGGCGATGACGCTGGCCCAGGTGGTAAACGAGTCGACAAAGGGCCAGGCCGCCGCACTGTAACGACTGAGCAGGAAACCCGAAACGAGGGTCAGTACCAGGATTGCGCCAATGATCAGGCCGTGGCTCCGCATATCCAGGGTATGAATTTTGATCCCCTTGTGATCACCACCGCCGCGACGCCATTGGTACCAACCGTAAACCGCCATCAGCATGTAGTACACATTGAGTGCAGACTCCATCAGCAAGCTGACCTCCCTGAACAGGACGCTGTATATCGCCGTCGAGGCAAAGGCGAAATACCAGCACAGCTTGCTTTCACGTGCCGCCAGAATCAGGTAAGCGAGGGCCGACAGCACCGCCGCACTCTCCCACACAGGCACCCCCACCAGCCATGACGCCAGGGCTTCCAAAACCTGCTACGCCTCGTAGCCGGTGATCAGCTTGGTGACGAAAACGCTGGTCCCAAAGCGTTCATGGCTCCAGGCCAGGGCATCCTTTAAAGCGTCCATCAATACACCGTGCTCACCCACTAACACTGTTGCAGTAGGGTAAGTAGTGACCTCAAGACCATCGTAGCTGTTCAGCTTGTGGATGATTTCGCGGATTGGACCAATATAGTTGTCCGCGAGCGGGTACATGCTTATCTCTGCAGTGGTTTTCAAAGAGGCTCCTCGTTACATTAGAAACTGTAGCGGGCTTCAACGCCGTATACCCGCGGCTCTCCATATTGGTAATAGGCTTCATCGACATAAAACTTGCGGGGATCGTTGCCAAAATAAAAGCCCCGCGTCTGGTAATCCTCACCGGTCAGGTTACGGCCCCAGAGCGCAATGTCCAGCTGGTGCCAACGATAACCCAGACGCGCATGCAGCAGTTGGTAGCGGTCGGATTGCTCGTCATGGCTGTCGGAGAAATAGAACCGGTCGCGCCCTTCCATTTCCAGCCGGCCATAAAAGCCCGCGCCCAGGCGAAAATCGGTTCCCAGATTGAACTGGTAGGACGGCGCATGGGCCTGGTCGCGGCCACTTTTGTCTAGCAACTGGTCCCCAGCCAGCACCGAAAAATCCTCAATCCCGGTGTTGAGCCAAGCGACGTTGGCAAACAGTGATACCGCCGCGGTCAGCTGATAATGGGTTTCCAACTCTGCGCCCCGGTTAGTACCCGATGCGGCATTATCGATGTAGCTGACAAACAGCGGTCCCTCGTTATACCAACCCTTGACCTGCATATCGCTGCGATCCATGTAAAACAGCGCCAGGCGCAGCGCCAGGCGGTCTTCGAAGTAACGCCCCTTGAAGCCCAACTCCCAGTTGATCAGGGTTTCGCTGGCATACTCCAGGCGGTCATCGAGAAAGGCAACTACCGGGGGCGGGAAATTGTTCTTGACCGCGCGACCCAGGGCCTCCCCGTTGACGCCGCCCAGCTTGTAGCCGCGCGATACAAGCCCATAGATAAAGGTGTCGTCACGGTACAGGTAGTCGACGGCGATCTCGCCACCCCACAGGGTGTCCCCGGGTTCGGAGTCAACGCCAAGGCTGTCACTGTAATCTGCCTCGAACCGCTCCACTCGCGCCCCCAGACGGGCAGCCCAGCGCGCCGCTAGGGGTATTTCTAATTGACCATAGCCTGCCAGGCTGCTGCGCCGGTAGTCGCTCGAAAACCGGGCATCGGCTATACCCAGGTCAAAATCGTAGAATTCGCGCAGCAACTCCTCGTCTCGCCAATTGGCGTAAACGCCCGCCACCCAGGACACCACCCCCAACAAATCCCCGCCCGATCCGGAAAGCGCCCGCAGCTCCAGCCGGGTTTCATTGCGGTCGCGCAGGTAGTTGTCGGTGGAGGAGTACTCGAAACCCTCGCAGGGCTGTCCCGCGCAGATACCAGCGTAACTCCAGTCTTCATCAAAACCGTACTCAAGGTCCGCAGTGCTGTAGCTGCCAATGAGCTCCAAAGACATCGCTTCGCTGCCTGTCCAAATTGCCTTGAGTGAAGCCGCCGCGGATTGCTGGTCGTCGACCCCGGGCTGGTCGGATAAAGTATGGCGGGTATTGTCCAGCGAAAAAGCATCGTAACCATTGTCGATGTCGACGTAAAAGCCGCTCAGCAGCAACTGTAGCGTCTCACCGGGGCGCCAATCGAGCTTGCCCCGGGCGGTGAATTCATCGCGCTGGTTGGTATCATCACGCTGCAGGAAATCATTGGTCAAGTAGCCGTCGCTGCGAAACTGTTGTAACGCCAGCCTGCCCCCAAGCGTTTGCGTCAGGGGACCGCCGAGGGCAGCACCGATTCGCCCGGTGCTATAGTTACCTGCCAGGCCATCCACATAGCCCTCGAGTTGCTCACCCGGGTCCGTCGAGCGCATGGTGATCATCCCGGCCAGCGCGCTGGCGCCGTAACGCGTACCCTGGGGACCCCGCAACACCTCGACCTGGCGGATATCCAGGGTAGTCGCGGCTGCCCCAAGGCCACTGATATCGATATCATCGATCACCAGACCTACCGAGGGGTCAACCGGGTCGACAAACTGGCTGCGCTCGCCAATGCCTCGAATCTGGACAAATCGCGCGCGCGAGGCCCCGGACGCAAAATTGACATTGGGGGCGATGCTGAGCAGCTGCTCCAGATGCTGGGCGGTACGATCGCGAATGACCTCGGCTTCGATAATGCTTACGCTACCGATACTTTCCATCAGGTCGGTGTCGCGAAAGCCCGCTGTGACGACAACTTCTTCCAGTTGTGGAGGACTGGATGATACCGCCACTTCCGAGCCGGGCGATGCCGCAAGCGTTGCGGTCACTGGCATAAACACGACCAACAGGCCTGTTGGCAGCAGGCTATGGTTCACTTTACCTCCTCGGGCATCAATCACACGCACACTTTGCATAACACAATGCAGCACAGCCTGGTGTCACGGGGTTCCGGCAAAAGACAGGTCGGGAGGGAGTGCGAGGAGAGTGTGGCACTACCCTATCCCTACGCCGGTACTATCCGGATCAGGTTCAAAGGGTTCGTCAGGTGGACGTCTCAGGCCTTTAGGCCACCCCTCGGGTTTACTGTCGTCAAAGCCGACGACCTGGCGCTATTTTACAAGCAGAAGTGCACTTGGCAAGTGGGTGGACGATAAACATAGCCTGCCAGCCAAGGCCCGGCAGAGCGATGCCGGCAGAGCCTCGCGGCGGCCAGCGCTACTCACAACAGCCACAGATGCAATAACTGCAGGCAGACAAAGGCGAGGGAGCCGGCAACGATATCGTCAACCATGATACCCAGCCCGCCATCGAGATTCTTGTCCAGCCAGGATATCGGGAAAGGCTTTAAAACGTCAAAGAAACGGAATAGAGCGAAGCCCAGCAAGGGCCACCAAATCCCGGCGGGAGCAGCGTACAGCGCCAGCCAGAGCCCGGCGAATTCATCCCAGACAATACCGCCATGATCATGTACTCCCATTTTTTTTGAAGCCGCGCCGCACAGGTAGACACCGACGACGGTCGCCAGCAAAACAACCCCCAGATAAACCAGCGGGGACAATCCCTGCAACAGCAGGAAATAGATCAACAGCGCAGCCACTGAACCCACCGTTCCGGGCGCCACCGGAGAAAGACCACTACCAAAGCCAAAGGCCAGCAACATGACCGGATCCTTGAATACCGTGGCCGGGCCCGGTGTTGCATCCGGCCCCGGAAGATTATTGTTATCTGAAATGTTCATAACCACTCCTCGCGAAGTCCTGGGGCGCACCGTGGGCGTCAAAACAATGAACCCCGGTGCCGGCCACCATTTCACCAATTCGAGTTAACTGCAAGCCCTCAGCCTGGAAAGCCTGCTCCAATTCCCGCTGAACTGCCGCTGGCAGGGTAAAACACAACTCGTAATCGTCGCCACCGCCGGTGGCATAATCCAGTGCGCGATCCCCGGCCCATGCCTGCAGCGCCGGTGACAGGGGAAGAGCGTCGAGGCTAACATGAGCGGCCACGGCGCTTTGTTCGCAGATGTGGCCGAGATCGGCCAGCAGACCGTCAGAGATATCAATACAACTGGTCGCCACATCGCGTATCAGCGCGCCCTCCCTCAGCCTCGCCCGGGGATGGGAAAAGCGCTGGAGCAAGGCCTCGAACTGACCGTCCCGGGCCTCGCCAGCCTGCAACACGGCCAGACCAGCCGCGGCGTCGCCCAGGCAACCGGTCACGTAGATACCGTCACCGGGCCGTGCGCCGGCGCGCCTCAAGGCCCTGCCAGCGGCCACGAGACCCAGGATCTGTACCGATATCGTCAAGGGGCCACGGGTCGTATCGCCACCCACCAGGCACACAGCGCTCGCCGCAGCGGCCTTTGCCAATCCGCGACAGAAGCCTTCAAGCCAGGCAGGATCCAGTTGCGGTGAAGTGATGCAGAGGGTGTACCAACGCGGATCCGCGCCCATCGCGGCCATATCACTGAGGTTGACTCCCAGCGCACGAAAACCGATCCATTCAGGAGAGCAGTCGATGGGAAAATGAATCCCCTCGACCAGGGTATCGGCAGCGACCACCAGTTGCCTGCCAGCTGGCACATCCAGTACTGCGCCGTCATCGCCAATACCCAGCACGACACCGGTCGCAACCGGCGCCAGTGAGGGGCTTTCGAAATAGGTCGCAATGGTCTCGAATTCTGATAGCGACACCACGGTTAGCCGGCCTTGACTTCAGCCTCACGCAGCTTCGAAGCTGCGCGATCGAGAACCCCGTTGATATACTTGTGGCCGTCGGTAGCGCCAAATTTTCTGGCCAGGGCCACGGCCTCGCTGATCACCACCTTGTAGGGTACGTCCAAACGATCTTTCAATTCGAAAACACCCTGGCGCAACAGCGCCAGTTCAACCGGCGTCAACTCGCTGATATCCCGATCGAGGTACTCCTCGAAGGCGGCATCCACATCCGGCTGATGATAGATAACACCCTCCAGAATTGCGCGAAAATACTCCCGGTCGGTCTGGCTGAAATCGTATTCAGTGCGAAACTCCGCTTCGATCTCGTTCGGCGAGCCGCCGTTAACCTGCCAGCGATACAGCGCCTGTACCCCGTAATGACGAGCCTTTCGCCTGCGCTGGCTGAGTGACTGCCCGGCCCCGGACCTGGTGGCGGGCATCAGTCCATCTGCTCCAGCAACAGCACCATTTCAAGCACGGAAGAAGCCGCCTCCTCGCCCTTGTTACCCGCCTTGGTGCCGGCGCGCTCGATAGCCTGCTCGATGGTATCCACTGTCAAAACGCCGAACGCCACCGGGATATCGTACTGCAGGGTAACACTGGCAATACCCTTGACGCATTCCCCCGCCACGTATTCAAAATGCGGAGTGCCACCACGAATCACGGCACCCAGCGCTATAATGCCGTCGTACTTGCCACTGGCGGCGGCCTTTTTTACCACCAGCGGCACCTCAAAAGCGCCAGGGCAGCGGATGACGGTGAGGTTTGCTGCATCCACTCCGTGACGGCGCAGGTAGTCGAGTGCACCTTTAAGCAGGTTTTCCACGATAAAACTGTTCCAACGCGTCACTACCAGTGCGAAGGTCTTGCCTCCTGCCCCGGTGACATTGGCTTCGATAGTCCTGATGTTAGTCATGCTCTGCGCCCTTGCTCGCTTGCGGATAGTTAAACTGTTTCGAAGGATACAACTTCAAGGTCGAAGCCCGAAATCGCATTGTACTTGATCGGCGCACCCATCAGACGCATCTTGCCGACACCGATCTCACGCAATATCTGCGAGCCCACTCCAACCGTGAAATAGGTGTTGTGGCTGCCATCGGCCACCGGTTTCGGTGGCGGCACCTTGCCCAGTACCGTCTCGACATCATGCAGCACATCGTCGGGGGTTTCGTCACTGCCCAGCAATACCACCACTCCCTTGCCCTCGCTGGCAACATGCTCCAGACTGCGGCGTATATTCCATCCCGGCACCGCTTCCGGTACGCGCGCTCCCAGCAAGTCCCTGACGCTGGCGGCAACATGCACCCGCACCAGTGTTGGTTCCTTAGCGTCGATGTCGCCAAGCACCAGTGCAATATGGGCCTTGCCTTCGGTGCTATCGCGAAACGAGGTCATGGTGAAAGGGCCGTAATCGGTTTCGACCAAGCCGCTGCTGACCGCTGCGATGGTTTTTTCATTGACCACCCGATAATGAATCAGATCAGCGATGGTACCAATTTTAAGACCATGCTCGCTGGCAAATTTCTCAAGGTCCGGGCGGCGCGCCATGGTGCCATCGGGATTCATGATCTCGACAATCACGGCGGCCGGCTCGAAGCCGGCAAGGCGGGCCAGATCGCATCCGGCTTCGGTGTGGCCTGCCCGCGACAGTACACCCCCGGGCCTGGCCATAATCGGGAACACATGGCCGGGGGTAACGATATCCTGCGGACGGGCATTGCGTGCCACGGCCGTGCGCACGGTATGGGCCCGATCGGCGGCGGATATACCGGTTGTTACCCCCTCCGCGGCTTCGATGGACTGGGTGAAATTGGTGCCGTGTTGCGCCTGGTTGCTATGATTATCGACCATCAAGGGTAATTCGAGTTTGCGACAACGCTGTTCCGACAGGGTCAGGCAAATCAGCCCGCGGGCGTGCACCGCCATAAAATTGATGCTGGCCGCTGTGACACATTCGGCGGCGATAACGATGTCACCCTCGTTCTCCCGATCCTCATCATCCATCAGGACCACCATATTGCCAAGACGGATTTCATTGATGATTTCTTCTGCTGTATTCAGGTTCATAGTGTTGGCAATCAATCGAGTGAATTTAGGAGTCTCTGGTCAGGGCGAACTGGCGGATAGCCATGCACCGTTGCGCAACGACCGCAGCCTGGCAGGGTAACGAAAAGTCATTCCGGCGTTTTCACTGCCCTGCTAGGCGAAACCGTGTTTCGCTAAAGTATCGAGATCCAGGCCCGGGCGACCCTGTCCGCCAGTAACGGATTGATCTGCCCGCAAGAGTCGCTCTGCGTAACGCGCCATTATATCGACTTCGAGATGCACCCGCCTCCCGGTCTTGTAGTGGGGAATGATGGTCGATTGCAGCGTATGGGGTATCAGCATCAGCTCGAAGTGATTTTCGCCAAGCTCATTGACCGTAAGACTGACACCATCTACAGCTATCGAACCCTTGGCGGCAATGTAGCGCATGATGTCAGGCGGCGCCGCAACTGACCGATCGCTGTCACAATCCCGGTAAACATCCAGACTTTCCTTACCGTGCCAGAGAATGGCGCGCCAAGGTAAA
Source organism: Cellvibrionales bacterium (assembly GCA_024645065.1). GTDB lineage: Bacteria > Pseudomonadota > Gammaproteobacteria > Pseudomonadales > JAHEGP01 > JAHEGP01. The sequence continues at coordinate 12,577 of JAHEGP010000071.1, forward strand.
CCGAAGCGCCCGGGGGCGCTCCACCGCGTTGCTCACTGGTGCCGGTTCTTGTGGGGCCTGGCGCAAATCCACCAGTCATCACCGACAACGCGCACGTCCTCGATATGCAGTCGCAATTGCTCGCCCATATGTACCAGCGGTAATTCCACCAGCGGGCGCGCCGCCGACCCCATCAGAGTCGGCGCCATGAACACCTGCAGTTCATCGAGCAGGCCAGCCTGCAGCAATGACCCTACCAGCATCGGGCCTGAT